>JAHDCH010000017.1:1662-7768 GCA_020629995.1 Pseudaestuariivita sp.
CCCTATGCCGTGCGCGATTACGCGCAGATGATCTACGACCTCGCGATCCGGCGCGAGCTGATGAGCCTCGGGCGCGACATCGCGACCAAGGCCGCCAAGGTCGACGTCGCCTCCGAGCCAAAAGAGCAGATCGTCGAGGCCGAACAGGCCCTCTACAAGCTGGGCGAGCAAGGCCAGACCGAAAGCGGTTTTCAGTCGTTCCTGCGCGCCGTCACCGATGCGGTGAACGTGGCCAATGCCGCCTACCAGCGCGATGGCGGCCTGGCCGGCATCTCGACCGGGCTGGATGACATCGACACCAAGCTGGGCGGTCTGCACAAATCCGACCTTCTGATCCTCGCCGGGCGTCCCTCGATGGGCAAGACCTCGCTGGCGACCAACATCGCCTTCAACGTCGCCCGCGCCTATCAGAAGGGCACCCTGCCCGACGGCACCACCGGCGCCATCAACGGCGGCGTGGTGGGGTTCTTCTCGCTCGAGATGAGCGCCGAACAGCTGGCGGGCCGGGTTCTGGCCGAAGCCTCCGAGATCTCCTCGCACAAGATCCGCCAGGGCGACATGGACGAGGCCGAGTTCCGCCGGTTCGTCGAGGCCGCCAAAGAGCTCGAAGCCTGCCCTCTGTTCATCGACGACACCGCGGCAATTCCGATCGCCCAACTCGCCGCCCGTGCGCGCCGCCTCAAGCGGACCCATGGCCTCGACCTTCTGATCGTCGACTACCTCCAGCTGGTGCGCGGCATGTCCGACAACCGCGTGCAGGAGATCGGCGAGATCTCGATGGGTCTGAAGGCCATCGCCAAAGAGCTGAACATCCCCGTCATCGCCCTGTCCCAGCTGTCGCGTCAGGTCGAATCGCGCGAAGACAAGCGCCCGCAGCTCAGCGACCTGCGCGAATCCGGTTCGATCGAACAGGACGCCGACGTGGTGATGTTCGTCTTCCGCGAGGAATATTACGTCGAACGGGAAAAACCGGCCGATGACAGCCCCAACTTTGTCGAATGGCAGGAACGCATGGCCAAGCTGCACGGCAAGGCCGAGGTGATCGTCGGCAAACAGCGGCACGGCCCCATCGGCACGGTCGAGCTGAGCTTCGAGTCGCAGTTCACCCGCTTTGGCAACCTTGTCAAACCCTGGCAGGCGGGTGGTCAGGGCGACTTCTGACGCCCTGAAATCCCCTTGACCCGGGGCGCGCGCAGGCCGACAACCCCGCCATGGCTACAGGACATCTGCATATCGATCTGGACGCGGTTGCCGCCAATTGGCAGGCGCTTGACGCGCTGTCCGGCCCAACCGTTGAAACCGGTGCCTGCGTCAAGGCGGATGGCTATGGCCTTGGCGCCGGCCGCGTGGCGCACCGGCTGGCCCAGGCCGGCGCGCGCCGCTTTTTCGTGGCCGCCGCCGAAGAAGGCGCTGCCTTGCGCCAATCGCTGGGCCGCGGCCCCGAGATATGCGTCTTTTCCGGTCATATGGAGGGCGACACGGCGCTGATCCGCGATCATGCGCTGACGCCGCTTTTGAATTCCATCGATCAGATGCTGCGCCATGTCGAGGCGCTGCCCGGCCATGCCTTTGGCATACAGCTCGACACCGGCATGAACCGGCTGGGGATGGAACCCGCCGAATGGGCGTCGCTGCGCGAGGTGGCCGAACAGCAAGGCCCGTCGATGGTCATGTCGCACCTTGCCTGCGCGGACGAACCCGAGCATCCGATGAACGCCCAGCAATTGCAGACGTTTCTGGACCTGACACGCGGCCTTGGCTGCCCGCTGTCGCTGGCCGCAACCGGCGGCACGCTGCTGGGGCCCGCGCTGCATTTCGACATCACGCGTCCCGGGATCGGCCTTTATGGCGGCCTGCCCTTTGCCAAGGCGCGCCCGGTGGTGACGTTGGACCTGCCCGTGATCCAGACCCGCAGCCTCGCACCGGGCGAAACGGTCGGCTACGCCAACGCCTTCACCGCCACGCGCCCGACCCGCATCGCCACCATCGCCGCCGGCTATGCCGACGGGCTGATCCGCGCGGCCGGGCCTTCGGCGCGTGTGTTCCACGATGATACGCCCTGCCCCGTGGTGGGCCGCATCTCGATGGACCTGATCACCGTCGACGTCACACACCTGAGCGAAGAGCCCGCCGCGCTGACCATCCTGAACGCACGGCAAACCGTCGATCAGCTCGCCTCTGCCGCCGGCACAATCGGGTACGAGATTCTCACCTCGCTTGGGGCGCGCTACACCCGCCACTATTCATGACCTGGGTCACATCTCCCCTCGCCGCGCTTGGGGCGCTTGTGCTTGGCCTTTTGGCCGCGACCGGGCGGGTGGCGCTGTTTGCCGCCTCGGCGGTCAGCCACATCCTGCGCCCGCCGTTTTATGCGCGGGCCTTTTTGCAACAGCTGGTGCAGATCGGCTGGCTGTCCCTTCCGGTGGTCGGGCTGACCGCCTTGTTCACCGGGGGCGCGCTGGCGCTGCAGATCTACGCTGGCGGCGCCCGGTTTTCCGCCGAAGAGGTCGTGCCCTCGATCGTTGCCATCGGCATGGTGCGTGAACTTGGCCCCGTTCTGGGCGGGCTGATGGTTGCTGCGCGTGTCGCTTCGTCCATCGCGGCGGAAATTGCGACCATGAAGGTGACCGAACAGATCGACGCGCTGGTCACCCTGTC
The DNA here is from genome assembly GCA_020629995.1 of Pseudaestuariivita sp. Taxonomy (GTDB): domain Bacteria; phylum Pseudomonadota; class Alphaproteobacteria; order Rhodobacterales; family Rhodobacteraceae; genus Pseudaestuariivita. The sequence continues at coordinate 4,321 of JAHDCH010000017.1, forward strand.
GACCCAGCCGATGAAATACCTCACCGTGCCCCGCATCCTGGCCGCGACACTGGCGATGCCGGTCCTGGTGGGCGTGGGCGATGCGATCGGCATCATGGGCGGCTATCTTGTCGGCACCACCCGGCTCGACTTCAACCCCGCCGCCTATCTCAAGAACACCACCGATTTTCTCGAATTCTGGGATGTCGCCTCGGGCCTCGTCAAAGGGGCTGTGTTCGGCTTCATCGTCGCGCTCATGGGCTGCTACCACGGCATGACCTCGGGCCGCGGTGCCGAAGGCGTGGGTGCGGCGACCAAGGCGGCGGTGGTCTCGGCCTCGGTCCTGATCCTGGCTGCGAACTATCTTTTGACCGAAGCGTTCTTTGCCGCATGATCACCTTTTCGGACGTCCATAAATCATTTGGCGCCAATCACGTCCTGCGCGGGGTTGATCTGCATGTTGCGCGTGGCACGTCCATGGTCATCATCGGCGGGTCGGGCACCGGCAAATCGGTGACCCTGAAATGCGTTCTGGGCCTTGTCACCCCCGACCGCGGCACCATCACCGTCGATGGCCAGTCGGGCAGCCGCGATGCCTTCCTTTCGCGCTTTGGGATGCTGTTCCAGGGGGCTGCCCTGTTTGATTCCCTGCCCGTCTGGCAAAACGTCGCCTTTCGGCTCTTGCGCACCCACACCAAGGCCGACGCCCGCGCCATCGCCCTCGACAAGCTGCGCCGCGTCGGGCTGAAACCCGAAGTCGCCGACCTCTACCCTTCGGACCTGTCCGGCGGCATGCAAAAACGCGTGGGCCTCGCCCGCGCCATCGCCGCCGACCCCGAGATCATATTTTTCGATGAACCCACCACCGGGCTCGATCCGATCATGGCCGGCGTCATCAACGATCTCATCCGCGAAATCGTGTCGGAAATGGGCGCCACCACCATCACAATCACACATGACATGACCTCGGTGCGCACCATTGCCGACCATGTGGCCATGCTGCACGCGGGCCGCATTCAATGGACAGGCCCGATCGACCAGCTTGACCACTCCGGTGACGCCCATGTCGATCAGTTCATCCATGGCCGCGCCACCGGCCCGATCGAAGCGGTGCGCTAGCTGCTTCTTCTGGCCAAAAATATCCCCGCCGGAGGCTCCCGCCAGCGTCCCAAAGCGCCTATGTCCCGATCATGTGGCTGAAATACGCAAACCTCGCACTGCTCGTGCTCTACCCCGTGGCGTGGTTCGCGCCCTTGATGCAGGCCGGGCTTTTGCCTCTGTTTGGCCTGTCCGAGATCAGCGTGATCTCGGGACTGCAATCGCTGTGGGGCTCTGATGTGGTGCTGGCGCTGCTTGTGACGGCCTTCGCGCTGTTCGCGCCCTATCTCAAGACGCTGGGTCTGGCGCTGATCCATTTCGGGCTGGCGCGGCGCAAACTCTTGCCCGCGCTCGAAGTGCTGGGCAAGCTGGCGATGGCCGACATTTTCCTCATCGCGATCTACATTACCGTGTCCAAGGGCATCGGTATCGGCACGATCGAAACCGACTGGGGGCTGTATCTTTTTACCGCCTGTATCCTTGCATCCCTGGCGATCGGGCACATGACGCAACGTCACTCTCGTCAGATATGACGCGGCACCCGGCCAATTCCCGTTAACCATTGCGCGGAAAACTGCCTATATGCGATCAAAAGACAAAAGCGGTGAAATGTTATGTCTCGAGTATTCAATTCCAACCTGTGGCTGGCTGCCACGTTGATGCAACGCGCCATGATGGCTCTGGTTCTCGGTGGTGCTGTTCTCGTCTTGGGCTGGACCATTGCTGCGGCTGCGGGGTTTGCGCCCTGGCTGTCTATCCCGATGGGCCTGTCCGGTTCTGCGCTGATTGACGGTGGACCGGGCGTGCAGATCGCGCTGGTCGTGCTGCTTTTCGGGCTTGCCGCGTTTCTTCCGGCCAATGCCCGGATCGCGCAGCTGGAAACCTCGCATCGCAACTTCCACATCGGCATGCAGGATGTCGCGCGCGCCTATGCCGCCGCTCATGCCGGTGACCGCCAGGGCATGTTCCGCATGTCGTCCGAATTTGACAGCGTGCGCGAACGCATCGCCTTTCTGCGCGACCATCCCGATCTGGGCGAGCTTGAGCCTTCGGTGCTCGAGGTTGCCGCACAGATGAGCCACGAAAGCCGCGAGCTGGCACAAATCTATTCGGACGAAGCCGTCGACCGCGCGCGGGGCTTCCTCGCTCAGCGCCAGGACGAAATCGCCAGCTACGAAGACCGCATCAGCCACGCCAAGGCGATCGCGACCGAAATCCGCCAGTGGATCGACCGGATCGAGATCGAGGAAAGCGTCGCCCGCTCGCAAGCGGATCGTCTGGTCGACGAATTGCGCACCCTGCTGCCCGAGGCGTTCTCGCCCTCGCCCGAACCTTCGACGGCTACGGCCCAGGCCACGCAGGATGCCGCACCGATCGACGATGATCTGGCACAAAGCGCCAAGGTCACGCCGCTGCTGCGCGAGGCGGCCGAATAAACCGCCGATCCTCGGCGTCACACCGCCGTGCGTCCCGGGCTTGACCCGGGACGTTGGCGCCTGCATCACCGCTGCATGGCCAAACCCACAACATCCTTTGTCTGCGCCTCCTGCGGCAACGTCACCACCAAATGGGCGGGCCGCTGCGAAAGCTGCGGCGAATGGAATTCGATCAGCGAAGAAGCGCCCCTGTCCGCTGGTCCGGGTGCCAAATCGCTGGGCGCCAAACGCGGCCGCGGCATCGCCCTCGGCGATCTGGGCACCGAAGAAGCCCCCCCGCCCCGCACCAAGTCCGGCATGAATGAAATGGACCGCGTGCTGGGCGGCGGCCTTGTGCCCGCGTCGGCCACTCTGGTGGGCGGCGATCCGGGGATCGGCAAATCCACCCTTCTGCTGCAAACCGCCGCCGCCTTTGCCCGCGCCGGGCTCAAGACCGTCTATGTGTCGGGCGAAGAGGCCTCGGCCCAGGTGCGCATGCGCGCCCAGCGGCTTGGCCTTGCCGATGCGCCCGTCAAGCTGGCGACCGAGACGAACCTGCGCAACATCCTCACCACGCTTGAGGCGGAAAAGCCTCAGCTGGCGATCATCGATTCGATCCAGACGATGTGGCTCGACACGGTCGAGGCCGCGCCCGGCTCGGTCTCTCAGGTGCGTGCCGCCGCGCACGAGCTGACCACCTTTGCCAAACGGTCGGGCACCGCCATCGTCCAGGTGGGCCACGTGACCAAGGAAGGCCAGATCGCGGGTCCCCGTGTTGTCGAACACATGGTCGACACAGTGCTCTATTTCGAAGGCGAGCGTGGTCACCAGTTCCGCATCCTGCGCGCGGTCAAGAACCGCTTTGGGCCCGCCGACGAGATCGGCGTGTTCGAGATGACCGGCGCGGGCCTTGCCGAAGTGTCGAACCCTTCGGCCCTGTTCCTGTCCGAACGCGG
>JAHDCH010000017.1:7868-10035 GCA_020629995.1 Pseudaestuariivita sp.
GGCGAACCTGCGGCCGATCTGGCCGTCGCCGCTGCGCTGATTTCCGCGCGCGAAGATGCCGCATTGCCCGAAGGCGCCGTGGTTTTCGGCGAGATTTCCCTCTCTGGCGCGCTTCGCCCGGTGGCTCAGGCAGAAAATCGGTTGAAAGAAGCGGCCAAACTTGGTTTTACCTCCGCAATTGGCCCGGCCGCGGGCAAGGATGCCCGTGTCGCGGGGATGCAGATCAACAAGATGCAAGATCTGACCGCCTTTGTCGGCGAGATCTTTGGCGCAGGCTAGCGCACGGGGCTGGCACGAAGGGACGAACGGGCGAATGGAAGGCTTTACAATCGTCGACGGTGTGGTCGGGCTGGTGATCGTGGTCTCGGCCCTTCTGGCCTATTCGCGTGGCTTCGTCCGCGAGGCTCTGGCCATCGCCGGCTGGGTGATCGCGACAATCCTGGCCTTCATGTTCGCGCCCACGGTCGAACCTTTGATCAAAGAGCTTCCGGTGGTCGGGTCGTTCCTGGCCGACAGTTGCGAGCTATCGGTGATCGGCGCCTTTGCCGCGGTCTTTGCCGTGGTGCTGGTGATCGCGTCTTTGTTCACGCCGCTCTTTTCGTCACTGGTTCAGCGCTCGGCGGTCGGCGGGGTCGATCAGGGCTTGGGCTTTCTGTTTGGCGTGGCACGGGGGATCCTGCTGATCGCGATCGCCTTCTTCGTCTATGACACGATCATGTCGTCGCAGAACATCTCGATCATCGACGAAAGCCGCTCGGCCCGCGTCTTTACCCGGTTCACCGACAATATCGAAAATCAGGATCCCGAGGCCGCTCTGGGCTGGATCACCCGCCAGTACGAAAACCTCGTCGGCTCCTGCGGCGAGTAAGCGTAGGATGGGTGCTTGTCACCCATCCACCCTTTAAGTCACTCGGTGGTCTCGACAATCACCAGATCGCGCTCTGATGCGCCTTTGGCAAAGGCCAGTGCCGCCTGGTACGCCTCGCTGCGATAGCAGGCCTCGGCCGTTTCCAGATCGGGAAATTTTGCCACCACGTTGCGCGGACGGTCCGTGCCTTCCAGCTGAACATAGCGTCCTCCACGGGCGATGAATTCGCCTCCGTGATCGGCAATCGCCACCGTCGCGCCGGCTGCGTATTTCTTGTACGCCGCCTCGTCCGTGACGGTCACATGGGCAATCCAGAGTGCAGGCATCGGCCTATCCTTTCAGCACGGCCTTGGCCGCCGCTATGGCCGCCTCGGCATTGTCGGCGCTGGGGCCACCGCCCTGCGCCATGTCCGGGCGGCCTCCGCCGCCCTTGCCGCCAAGCTCGGCCACCGCCGCCTTGACCAGATCCACCGCCGACACATCGGCATCCGCCACGCCCGCGGCCACCGCCGCCTTGCCGCCCGTATCCGCGATCAACAGCACCGCACCCCGGCCCATCCGGGCCTTGTGCTCGTCGATCAGCGCGGGCAGGTCCTTGCCCGTCACACCGCTGAGGACCTGTGCCAGGAACGGCACGCCGCCGATCTCTTCGGCCTCGGGCGCCGCCTGTCCTCCGCCGCCCGCCATGGCCAGCTCGCGCCGCAGCTGCGCGACCTCGTTCGACAGCGCCTTGCGCTCGTCCATCAGGCTGCGCACCCGCTCGGCCACATCGCCCGGCTGCGCCTTCAGCTCCAGCGCGACTTCGGCCAGCCGATGGTCCTGCTGGCTGAGGTAGTCGAAGGCCGCCGCACCGGTCAGCGCCTCGATCCTGCGCACGCCCGCGCTGCTGGCGCTGTCACCCAGCGTGACAAAGACACCGATGTCACCCGTCTGCCGCACGTGCGTGCCCCCGCACAGCTCGATCGAATAAGTCTGACCGTCCTGCCCCTTTCCGGTATCGGCGGTGCCCATGCTGACCACGCGCACCTCGTCGCCGTACTTTTCGCCAAACAGCGCCTGCGCCCCGATGGCGCGCGCGTCATCCGGCGTCATGATCCGCGTCTCGACGCTCGAGTTCTGACGGATATAGGCATTCACCTCGCGCTCGACCTGCTTCAGCTCATCAAGGCTCAGCGCCTTGGTATGGCTGAAATCGAACCGCAGGCGGTCGTCGGCATTCAGCGATCCGCGCTGTGCCACGTGGTCACCCAGTGCGTTGCGCAGCGCCTCGTGCAACAGGTGCGTGGCCGAGTGGTTGGC
>JAHDCH010000017.1:10135-18904 GCA_020629995.1 Pseudaestuariivita sp.
TCTCGGCACCGTCCCGCACCACGGCAAGGATCTGCCCCTCGGCCCGTTCGGTGTCGTAGCCCAGGAAATCCGTCGTGCCCTCGGCCTCGGCGATGTCAAACCAGATGGTCGCATCCGCCGCCTCGCCCGAGCCCGCCCAGGCCGCGCGCGCCTTGGCCTTTTGCTCGGCCATGGCCGCGTCAAAGCCTTCGGTGTCGACGCCCCTGCCCTTTTCGCGCAACGCATCCTGCGTCAGGTCAAGCGGGAACCCGTAGGTGTCATACAGCTTGAACGCCGTTGCGCCGGGCAGGTCCGCCCCGTCATCCAGCGCGCCCAGCTCGTCATCCAGCAGCTTGAGACCCCGGTCCAGCGTTGCCTTGAAGCGCGTCTCTTCCAGCTTGAGCGTTTCGGTGATCAGCGCCTCGGCCTGCCCCAGTTCGGGATAGGCCTGCCCCATCTGCCGCACCAGAGCCGGCACCAGTTTGTGCATCATCGGGTCCTTGGCACCGAGCAGGTGCGCGTGCCGCATCGCGCGGCGCATGATCCGGCGCAGCACATAGCCGCGCCCGTCGTTCGACGGCATCACCCCGTCCGCCATCAGGAACGAGGTCGACCGCAGGTGATCCGCGATCACCCGGTGGTGCGTTTTGCCAGGCCCGTCGGGATCGCTGCTGCTGGCTTCTGCGCTGGCCTCGATCAGGGCGCGCATCGTGTCCGTGTCGTAATTGTCGTTCGACCCCTGCAGCAGCGCCGCGATCCGCTCCAGCCCCATGCCCGTATCGATCGACTGCATGTCGAGCGCGCGCATCGAGCCGTCCTCGAACTGCTCGTTCTGCATGAAAACGATGTTCCAGATCTCGATGAACCGATCCCCATCCTCATCCGCGCTGCCCGGAGGGCCGCCCCAGATGTGGTCTCCGTGATCATAGAAAATCTCGGTGCACGGCCCGCAAGGTCCGGTTGGCCCCATCTGCCAAAAGTTGTCGGACGTGTCGATCCGGATGATCCGGTCGTCAGGCACGCCAACCTTGCGCCAGATCTCATGAGCCTCGTCATCGGTGTGATAAACCGTTGTCAGCAAACGGTTCTTGTCGATTCCAAAGTCCTTGGTGATCAGCTCCCAGGCAAAGGGGATCGCCTCGGTCTTGAAGTAATCGCCAAACGAGAAATTGCCGAGCATCTCGAAGAACGTGTGGTGACGTGCGGTGTAACCCACGTTGTCGAGATCGTTGTGCTTGCCGCCCGCCCGCACGCATTTCTGCGCCGTGGTTGCGCGGCTGTAGTCTCGTGTCTCAAGACCTGTGAACAGGTTCTTGAACTGCACCATGCCCGAGTTCACGAACATCAGCGTCGGATCGTTCCGCGGCACCAGCGGGCTGGACGGGACAACCGCGTGGCCCTGCCGCTCGAAATAGCTCAGAAAGGTCGAGCGGATATCGTTCATCGTAGGCATGGGCGCACCCTCATTTCGCGTGTTCCCAGCGTTCTAAGGCAGCCGCGCGCCAAGGAAAACAGCCAAAACGAAACGAGGCGGCCCTGTCGGACCGCCCCGCTTCGGATATTGTGCGCCCTGCGACCGGGCCGCGAGGGTGCAGGCTGTCGCCATCAACGGCTGCTCATGCCTCGAGGATGTCGTCATCCTCGGTCTTTTCGCCCTCGGGCATGTCAAAATCGAGCCCGTGTGCCGCGCGGATCTTGTCTTCGATCTCGTGCGCGATGCGGGTGTTTTCCTTGAGGAAGGTCTTGGCGTTTTCACGCCCCTGCCCGATCCGTTCGTCCCCATAGCTGAACCACGAACCCGATTTCTCGACCACACCCGCCTTGACGCCCAGGTCCAGCAGTTCGCCGGTCTTCGAGATGCCCTCGCCATACATGATGTCGAATTCGATCTGCTTGAAAGGCGGCGCGACCTTGTTCTTGACCACCTTGACCTTGGTCTGGTTGCCGACCACCTCGTCGCGGTCCTTGATCGCGCCAATCCGGCGGATGTCGAGACGCACCGACGAATAGAATTTGAGAGCGTTGCCGCCCGTTGTCGTCTCGGGGCTTCCGAACATCACGCCGATCTTCATGCGGATCTGGTTGATGAAAATCACCATGCAGTTCGACCGCGCGATCGCTGCTGTCAGCTTGCGCATCGCCTGGCTCATCAGACGGGCCTGCAGGCCGGGCGCGCTGTCACCCATGTCGCCTTCCAGCTCTTTCTGCGGGGTCAGGGCGGCAACCGAATCGACCACCACCATGCTCACCGCATTCGACCGCACGAGCGTTTCGGTGATCTCGAGCGCCTGCTCGCCCGTGTCAGGCTGCGAGATCAGCAGCTCGTCAAGGTCCACACCCAGCTTGCGTGCATATTGCGGGTCCAGCGCATGCTCGGCGTCGACAAAGGCGCACACGCCACCCTTTTTCTGCTCTTCCGCCACGCAGTGCAGCGTCAAGGTGGTCTTGCCCGAGCTTTCCGGCCCATAGATTTCGATAATCCGCCCTTTCGGCAAACCGCCGATTCCCAGCGCGATATCCAGCCCCAAGGACCCCGTCGAGGTGGCCTCGATCTCCTGAACGGCGTTTTCGCCGCCCAGCTTCATGATTGACCCCTTGCCGAACTGCCGTTCGATCTGTGCAAGCGCCGATTCCAGCGCCTTTTGCTTGTTCGCGTCCTGCTTACCGCTCATCGTCAGAAGATCCGCCGTTGCCATGTTCCCCATCCTTATTCCACACCCCCTGCGGGGCGACAATCGTTGGTTTGTTCTTGCCTTGTTCTCATCCGTCTATGCGATCAAAACAAGAACATTTCAAGTAAAATCGAATATGGCTTTACTGTCCGCCCGAAGCGTTAAAGATTGGTTGATGGGGGCAAAGAACTTGGCTGAGAGGCGCTAAATGCTTGTTTTCTGGAAAGAAAGGCTGGTTTTTCTGGCGGTCCCCAAGACGGGCAGCACTGCCTACGAAAGCGCGCTTGGCCCGCGGGCGGACATCGTGGTGTCCAACCCCCCGGATCTGAAACATGCACCGATCTATCGGTACAATAGGTTCTTTCGCCCGATGTTCGAAAAGAACGGTGCGCCGGACATGGAAACGCTGGCCGTGGTGCGGCATCCGGTTGACTGGCTTTCCAGCTGGTACAGGTTCCGGCGCCGGCCTTTCATGGAGGGCAAGCCAAACGCAACGCACCACGTTGATTTCAATGAATTTGTCGAGGCCTACCTCAAAGGCGACCGCCCGGCGTTTGCCAATGTCGGATCCCAGGCCAAATTCCTCGAACCGCGCCCGAATGGGGTGCGCGCAACGCATCTGTTCCGCTACGAGGACCAAAGCGGATTGCAAAGCTTTCTGGAAAAGCGGCTGACGGTCACGCTTGATCTGCAAAGGCAGAACGTCTCACCGCGCATGGACACGCAGCTCGACCCCAAGATCGAAGCCAAGTATCGCCGCAAATGCGCAGACGATTTCGCGCTGTGGGAGAGCATCCCCGAAGGAGGGTTGATCAGTTGAGCTGTCGCTGAACGGTTTCGGTCAGTTCATTCAGTGAAAACGGCTTGGGCAGGAACACCGAATTGGGGATCCGGGCCTGACTGTCGGACAGCGATTCTTCGGCATAGCCGGACACAAAGATCACGCTGACATCGGGCCGGGTTTCGCGGGCCTTGCGGACCCAGGTCGGACCGTCAAGCCCCGGCATGACCACGTCCGTCACAAACAAATCAACCTCAAAGCTTTCGTCTTCGAGCGCTTTCAGCGCCGCCTCGGCCGAATCTGCTTCGATCACCGTGTAACCCCGCAGCCGCAGCGCGCGCGAGGCAAAGGCGCGCACCGGCGCTTCGTCCTCGACCAGCAGGACCACGCCATCGCCATGTCGCAGCTTGTCCGGGTCCTGAACCGCGGCGGCATCCTGCGCCGGTTCGGCGGCGGCCGAAAAATTGGCCGGGAACATCAGGGTAAACTCGGTGCCTTCGCTCATCACCGAATCGACAAAGATAAATCCGCCCGTCTGCTTGATGATCCCGTAGACCGTGGACAGGCCCAGCCCCGTGCCCTCGCCCGTGCGTTTGGTCGTAAAGAACGGCTCGAACACTTTTTGCAGCTTGTCCTGGGCAATCCCGTGGCCTTCGTCGATCACCTTGACGACCACGTAGTCGCCTTGCGGAACAACCGCGCGGTCCCGTTCGAGCGGATCGGTCAGGGTCAGGTTCTGGGTCTCGATCCGGATCGTCCCGCCCGTGGGCATCGCGTCTCGTGCGTTGACGACGAGGTTCATCATCACCTGTTCGAATTGCCTGCGGTCGGCCCGGATATTGTGCAGCGACGGGGCGTGCATCTGGCTCAGCTGCACCCGCTCACCGACCAGCCTGTTCAGCAGGTGCGCCATGTCCGACACCGCTTCGCGCAGGTCCAGGTTTTCCGGGCGCAGCGTCTGTTTGCGCGAAAAGGCAAGCAGCTGACCCACCAGCGCGGCGGCACGGTTGGCATTCTGGTTGATCTGGACCAGATCGCCATAATCCGGATCGCCCTGGTCGTGACGCAGCAACATCAGGTCGCAATGCCCTGAAATCGCGGTCAAAAGGTTGTTAAAGTCATGCGCGACGCCGCCGGCAAGCTGGCCGATGGCCTGCATCTTCTGGCTTTGCACGAACTGCGCCTCGAGCGTCTTGAGCTCGGTTGCGTCATTCAGCACCGCAACAAGCGCCGGCGCGCCATTCTCAAGCATCCGCTTGAGCGTGACCTGAACAAAGATTTCACGGTCATCGCGCTGGATGCGCAGGAATTCCGATTGATGCTGTGCGCGCCCTGTCGCCGCCTCTTCGAGCCAGTCGGGGATTGAGCGCCCCAGACCTTCCATCAGCTCGGTTATCGAGCGGCCCTGTACATCGCTGCGGCCCAAAAGGCGCGCGGCCTCGAGGTTCGCGCGAAGCACCTCACCGCTGTGAGCGATCTTCATCAGCGGCACGGGCAAGGCGTCAAACGCCACGGGGTCGTTTGTCAGGGACTCGGCGGCCTGAACGCCGGGCAAAAGGTAATATTCGCTGCGCCCCGGGCGGGATGATACTTCGCCCACAAGGCAATCCGAGGTACCGTCCTTGCTGGCAATGGCGTTGATCTCACCGGGGCGCAGTGGCGGTGACACCAGCATCTGATCCAGCAGTTTGACCCGCGCCCCGACCAGATCGCGCGCGGCGGCGTTCATGTGCAGCACCGATCCGTTCCGGCCGATGGTCACAAGCGGCAGATCGGCGCTGTCGGGCATGCTTGTCGCCGGGCGGTCGGGATTAAACTCTTCTCCGCGCCACAGGAATGTCAGATCGCCCACGCGCGTCACGCTCAGCCGCAAATGGGTGCGCCCGATCACAACATCCTCTTGTGCGTGGCCTTTGGCTTCGGCCTGGGATTGCAGGCGGAACAGAACCGCCGACGGTTCGGCAAAGATCTGGCTCAGCAGCGCGGCAAGGGTTGGGCGGGCATGGCCGCCAAGGCGCGCGCGCGCAGCGGTGTTGGCATATTGCACCGCGCCATTTTCATCCGCGACAAAGCACATGGCCGCGTCATTGACCACAAAGGCCCCAATCGCGCGGCTTGTCTTGACCTGCAAGAACCTGAGCCAGCCTTCGCGCATGGCAAGCGCGAGGATAATGCACCCCAAGGTCGCCGCCGCCGCAAACAGCCCCAGCTGCGCAACCTGCGCTTCGGACAGGTAGGCCGCGCCAAAAAGTGTCACGCTCAGGATCAACAGGCTGACGATCTTGCGCCAGCGCAGCAACCGGACAGGAACCGGTCCAGAAAATGTTCGCAATGCCAGTGCCACGCGGCCCCCTTATGCCGGAATCACAGCTTGCATTACACCGCGCGGTGGTTAATCGCGGATTAAGACCAGCGCGATCTGCTTCCGGTAGAGCATGGCGCAAATCAGTCGCGCGTCAACTGCGCCGTGAAAAACCCGTCCGCGCCATCGGACAGCGCCCAGCGCTGCATGTGGCGAACACGCCATCCCGGATGCCGCGCCACAAAGGCATCGATGCGGTCTTCGTTCTCGCGGCGCAGCACCGAACAGGTGGCGTAGGCAAGGATGCCATCTTCGGCGCAGCGGGCCATGGCGCCGTCCAGCACATTGTCCTGAGCGGCGCGCAGCCGGTCCAGATCGGCAGGTGTCAGACGCCACTTGGCATCCGGGGTGCGCCGCCACGCACCCGCCCCCGAACAAGGCGCATCCGCCAGAACAAGCGCGTAACGACCTGCGGGCAGACGGTCGTGCACCCGCACCTCGGCGCCAGCGCGTGCAGCCCGGTCGGGCAGATCGCCCATCCGGGCAACCGCGCGATCCCATGCATCGATCCTGCGCCCGTACCGCGCGGCAAGGGCCAGCGTCTTGCCTCCTCCGCCCGCGCAATAATCGAGGATCGGCCCCTCAACAGAAGGCAGCGCTGCGACCACCGCCTGGCTGGCGGCATCCTGCAGCTCGACGATACCCTCTGCGTAGGCCGCGCTTTGGCGCAGCCTTGGCGCGCCTGACGTCACCTCCAGTGCCCAGGGCGACAGCGGGGATGGGCAAGCCTCGATGCTCTCCTGCTCCAGCGCGGATCGCGCCTGTTCTGGCGTTGCGCGTGCGATATTGACGCGCAGAAACACCGGGGCGCGCGCGCCCAGACAAGCGGCCTCGATGTCCGGTGTGTCGACATCAGTGCGCCAGACGTCGATCAGCCAGTCCGGCAGGTGCATGTCGTCTTCGGGGCCGGGCGCCCGGCCGCCTGCGCGCTCGGCTTCGGCCAGAGGGTCCGGGCTGTGGCGCGCGCCGTCGAACAGCGCCTCTGCGTCAAGGCCCGCGCTGCGCACAAGGCCCAGCATCAGGTCGCGCCCGCCCTCGCCACCGCCCAGCGCCGCGCAGACGCGGCGGCGGCGCAGGACGTCAAAGACATGGTCGCGCACTGCGCGGCGGTCCTTGGATCCGGCAAAGCGGCTGCCGCGGGCCCAGCGCGTCAGGGCCTGTTCCGCCGGCATGCCGGCCAGCACGATATCCAGAACCTCGATCGCCGCCTGCACACGGGCCGCGGGTGTCATGCGGTATGCGCCACGAACCCGTCACCCTTGCGGGACAGGCGCAAAAACCGATCGGGGCTCAGCCCGTGGCTGCCGGACCAGACCAGGCCGCGCTCGGCGATCTCGGACAGGGCTGCGCGGCGCGAGGCGCGCGCCGTGTCCGGGTCCGCGTCGTAGATCGCGCACAGATCCGGGTCCGCCAGCTGCAAGGCAAAGGAATGCAGGATGTCCGCCACCAGAACATGGCTGTCGCCCAGCCGCAGCCCCATGTGACCGGGCGTGTGCCCGGGCAGATGCCAGGCTGTGACGCCGGGGGCCAGATCGGCGCCGTCCGTGACCGTGCGCAGCCGGCCTGCATAAAGCTCAAGCGCCTGGCTCGCCGGGCCGGTCTGGCCTTTCCAATGGTCAAGCTCAGCCTCGTGCAGCACAACTTCGGCCCGGGCAAAGACCGCCCGGCCATCTTCGATGGCACCGCCGCAGTGATCCCCGTGCAGATGCGTGAACACAAGCGTGTCGATGTCGGCGGGGGCCACGCCCAGCGCATCCAGATCGCTCAGCAGACGCCCGGCCGCGTCGCCATAGAGCGTGCCGCACCCGCTGTCGATCAGCACCGTCGGGCCCGTGTCATAGCGCAGCAGGTAGGCGCCAAACTCGGTGTCGATGCTGTCCAACCCGGCTTCGGCCAGCCGCGCGGCGCGGGTCTGATCGCCGATGCCGGGGAACACTTCGGGGCCAAAGGTATAGGCCCCGTCACACAGCGCGTGGACCGCAAGGCCCGGCAGATCGATCCGTGCGGGGCCCTGCATCACATCACCCTGTAGTTGGGGCTTTCGCGCGTGATCTGCACGTCGTGTACGTGGCTTTCCTTGAGCCCCGCGCCGGTGATCTTGACGAAATTGCAGCCCGTGCGCATCTCGTCCACCGTGGCATTGCCGGTATAGCCCATGGCCGCGCGCAAGCCGCCCACCAGCTGGTGGATGACCGCGCCTGCGCTGCCCTTGTAGGGGACCTGTCCTTCGATGCCTTCGGGCACCAGCTTGTCCGTGGCGGCGTCCTTCTGGAAATACCGGTCGGCCGATCCGCGTGCCATGGCGCCCATGCTGCCCATGCCGCGGTACGCCTTGAACGAGCGGCCCTGGTACAGGATCACCTCGCCGGGGCTTTCATCGGTGCCCGCGATCATGCTGCCGACCATGGCGCAGGACGCGCCCGCCGCGATTGCCTTGGCAAAATCGCCCGAAAACTTGATGCCGCCGTCCGCGATCACCGGAATGTCGCCCGCCGCCTTTGCGCAATCCATGATCGCGGTCAGCTGCGGCACGCCCACGCCGGCGACCATGCGCGTGGTACAGATCGAGCCGGGGCCGATGCCGACCTTGACCGCATCTGCGCCCGCCCCGATCAGGGCTTGGGTGGCCTCGCCCGTGGCGACGTTGCCCGCGACGACCTGCACTTTGTTGGACAGGCGCTTGGTGCGCTCGACCGCGGCTGCGACGCCTTCGGAATGGCCATGCGCCGTGTCGATCACGATCATGTCCACGCCCGCGTCCACCAGCGCCTCGGACCTTTCAAAGCCCGCGTCGCCCACCGTTGAGGCTGCTGCCACGCGCAGGCGGCCCAGCTCGTCCTTGCAGGCGACAGGGTTGAGCACGGCCTGCTCGAGGTCTTTGAGCGTCAAGAGGCCAGTCAGCTTGCCGTCCTTGTCGGTAACCAGCAGCTTTTCGATGCGCCGCGCCTTCATCAGGCTCTTGGCCTCTTCGCGGT
>JAHDCH010000334.1 GCA_020629995.1 Pseudaestuariivita sp.
CGGACGTGCTGGAGGATCTGGCGACAACGCATGACCTGCCCGGGCGGGTGCTGGACTGGCGGCAGCTGAGCAAGCTGAAGAGCACCTATACCGACAGCCTGCAGGAGCATATCAACGCCGAGACGGGCCGGGTGCATACCTCGTACAGCATTGCGGGGGCGAATACGGGGCGGCTGGCCTCGACCGATCCGAATTTGCAGAACATTCCGATCCGGACAGAGGAAGGCCGGCGCATTCGCGAGGCCTTTGTGGCCGAACCCGGCAACGTGCTGGTGGCGCTGGACTACAGCCAGATCGAGCTGCGCATCCTGGCGCATATCGCGGATATTCCGGCGCTAAAGGAGGCGTTCCGCGAAGGGCAGGACATCCACGCCGCGACGGCGAGCGAGATGTTCGGCGTGCCGCTGGACGAGATGACGCCGGATGTGCGGAGGCAGGCCAAGGCGATCAACTTTGGTGTGATCTATGGGATCAGCGGCTTTGGTCTGGCGCGGAATCTGCGCATCCCGAGAGCCGAAGCGCAGGGGTTCATCGACCGGTATTTCGAGCGGTTCCCGGGCATCCGGACCTATATGGACGACACCAAGGCATTCGCCAAAGAGCACCTGTACGTCGAGACGTTGTTCGGGCGGAAGATCCACACGCCCGAGATTGCCGCCAAGGGCCCGCGCGCGGGATTTGCGCAGCGCGCGGCGATCAACGCGCCGATTCAGGGCACGGCGGCGGACATCATCCGCCGCGCGATGATCCGCATGCCGGACGCGATCGAAGGGCAGCCAGCCAAGATGCTGCTGCAGGTGCACGACGAATTGCTGTTCGAAGTGGCCGAGGACGGGGTCGACGACCTGATCGCAACCGCCAAGGACGTGATGGAGAACGCGGCGGACCCGGTGATCAAGCTGGACGTGCCGCTGATCGTGGATGCGGGCCGGGGCGCGAACTGGGCCGAGGCGCATTGACCGGGGCGATGGGTGACGAGCACCCATCCTACACGAAGAGGCGAAGGGATGAGCCGCGTCAGGCCCGCCGATCTGAACAGGGACCGGGCGGCGCTGACCGGGCTGATGCAGGCGTATTATGCCGATGTGTTGCCGAAGATCGAAGCGCTGGGTGTGACGGTGCCGGATGTGGCAGAGGCAGTGCAGGACATGTGGGATCATGTGCAAGAGTATCAGCCGCCGCGGGGGCAGATCGTCGTGGCCGAGGATGAGGGTGGCCGCGCGGTAGGCTGCGGTTTCCTGCGCCAATGCGCGCCGGGGTCGGGCGAGATGAAGCGGTTGTATCTGGATCCAGAGGAGCGTGGGCGTGGGCTGGGGCGCAAGCTGGTCGAAGCGCGGATCGAAGCAGCGAGAGGCTTTGGTTGGCATAGCGTGTATGCCGACACGTTTCGGGGCAACGACGCGATGCTGGGCCTGTATGAAAACCTCGGGTTCGCGCCGTGCGAGGCGTATGAGGGCAACGGGAATTTTCCGCAGGTGCGGGCGGTTTGTGTGTTTCGGAGGCTTGTGTTGTGAGGGGAGTGGCGGCGCTTTTAAAGTGGGTGAGCTTTGGGACCGGCCTGTGCGTTGGGGGTGCCGTGGGCATCTGGATCGGCGTCTTGCTGGCGATGGGCATCGTGGATCTGAACACCGAGATCGACTTTTGCACAGATACGAGTTCGGGGCGGTATATCACTGACGAAGCGGCGCGCGCGCAAAGCTGTGGGCGCGCTGAATGAGGCGCGCGGCGGAGGATGCGCCCCGGGTTGAGGTGCGGTCGAGGGAGGAGCTGAGAGGCTGGCTGGCGGCGCATCATAGGGAGGCGAGGAGCGTCTGGCTGGTGACGTTCAAGAAGCACAGCGAGCATTACCTCAGCTGGGATGATCTGGTGGCGGAGCTGCTCTGCTGGGGCTGGATCGACAGCCAGACGCGCAAGGTGGACGCGGACAGGACCAGCGTGCTGATCGCGCCGAGGAACCCAAAGAGCGCATGGTCGGCGATCAACAAACGAAAGGTCAAGGAAGAGCGCGAGGGCGGGCGGATGACACCTTCTGGCGAGGCGCTGATCGACGCGGCCAAGGCGAATGGCATGTGGACGTTTCTGGATGATGTGGAGGCGTTGATCGTGCCGGAGGATCTTGGCGAGGCGATCAGAGAGCAGCGCGAGGGGTGGGAGGCGTATCCCCGCTCGGTCAAACGCGGCACGCTGGAATGGATCAAGACGGCCAAGACAAAGGCGACGCGAGACAAGCGGATCGCGGATGTGGCGGAGGCGCTGAAGGCGGGGCAGCGCCCGGCGCCGTTTCGGAGGTAGCGCGATGTTTGGGCCGATGGTGGACGAAGAGACACAGGGCTGGGTGCTCGACAGCTTTGACTGGGCGATAGAAAACGGGCTGCTCACCGCCCAAACGCCGCTGATCCTGCCGGATCGGGAGAGCTTTCCGATCCCCAAAGCGCCGCACGATCAGCTGGTGCCGGAGCTGGTGCAGAGGCTGGCGGGGATGATGGGGATTGGCAGCGCGCCGATCCGGGTCGAAGCGCTGGACGTGCTGCCGCCCGAGTATCGCTATGATCCAACAGCGCTGAGTGCGGTGGGCGGCACGTGGCAGAGCGACGGCACCGAGGCGCGTATCACCTATGATCCGGCAATGGTGGCCACTCCACTGGCGCTGATCGCGACGATGGCGCATGAGGTGATGCATCACCGCCTGCACCTGACGGCGCTTGATTTGCCCGGGGGCGCGGAAGCCGAGGAGCTTTCGACCGATCTGCACTGCATCACCATGGGGTTTGGTGTGGTGCAGATGGCGGGGGCCGAGCAGGCCGGGTGGCAGGGGTACCTGCGGCAGGAGACCCGCGCCTTCGCGCTGGCGGTGTTTCACGAGGTGACGGGCTGCGTGGACCCGGGCAAGCACCTGCCCAAGAGGTCGGCGCGGCTCTTTGGGAAGGCGAAGAAGCTGCTCAAGGGGTGGGAGGATGACCTTGCCGATGTGCGCGCCGCGCTGCGGTAGGCTGGGCAAACCGGCCTGCCTTGGCTAGAGGGGCGAGATGATCGTG
>JAHDCH010000335.1 GCA_020629995.1 Pseudaestuariivita sp.
TGTCTTAGGCGTTTGTTCACGGGCCCCGTGGCAGACAGAGCCCGGAAGGGTGTTTGGGGCCAGTAACATGCAGCGCGGTGCGACAGGATTGGGCAGGCAGGCCCTTCTGCTGGGGATGCTGGCTGCGCCTGCGCCCTTTGCGGTCGACATGTTCCTGCCCGCCTTGCCGCAGATCACCGCGGCACTGGGCACCAGCGTCACCGCCACCCAAGCCACGCTGACCGCCTATTTCCTCAGCTTTGGGCTGGCGCATCTGCTGTATGGGCCGTGGTCTGATGCCAAGGGGCGGCTGCCGGTTCTGCGCGCGGGGCTGATCGTTTTTCTTGTCGGCACCGCCGGCTGTGCCATCGCGCCCAATGTCGAGGCGCTGATCGCCGCGCGCATGGTGCAGGCCGCCGGGGCTGCTGCGCTGATGGTGATCCCGCGCGCGATGATCCGCGACAGCCTGCTGGGCCGCGATGCCACCTGCCTGACGGCGCGGCTGATGCTGGTGCTGTCGGTGGCTCCGCTTTTTGCCCCACTTGCGGGCAGCGCGATCCTGCTTCTGGGGGAGTGGCGCCTGATCTTCGGGGCGCTGTTCTTGGCAGGCGGCTGGTCCTACGTGCTGACGCACACGGCCTTGCGCGAAACGCTGCCTCCGATCGAACGCTACCCGATGTCGGGACGTGCGCTCTATGTCGGGCTGCGCAGGCTGGCGCGCGACCCCACATTCGTGGGGCTGACCTTTCTGGCAAGCTTCGGGCTTGCCAATTTCTTTGTCTTTGTCGCCATCGCGCCATACGCCTATCACGCGCAGTTTGGGCTGAGCCACGTGGGGGTCAGCCTGGCCCTGGCCGGGAACGGCCTTGGGTTCTTTGCGACCGCGCAACTGGCCGCGCCGCTGGCCGACCGGATCGGCGCAGACCGGGCCATGATGTGGGGCGTTGCCGGTTTTGGGGGCTGCGTCGCCGGGCTGGCGGCACTGTCGCAGCTGATGACACTGGACCTTGTGCCGTTTGTGCTGGGCGTGTCGGCGGCCAATGCCTGCCTTGGGGTGACGGTGCCCACGGCTCTGGCCCGCGCGCTTGAACCACATGGCCCCATCGCCGGGCTCGCTGCTTCGGTCGCGGGGGCCATCCAGATGGGCCTGACCGGCGCGATGATTCTGCTGGCAACCCTTGTTCTGGCCCCGGGCATCGCCGGGCTGATTGCTGCGGCGATGTTATGCGCGGCCTTGGTGCTGGTGACAGGGGCGGCTGTCCTGCGCCCGCGCGCCGGGCGGCGCGGCTGGGCGAACAGTTTCGACGGCTAAGCGCCGTTTGCTCTCTTCCCCCGCACCCCGTGGCCCCATATACTGTGGCAAAGCGTGGGCAACACGCGAGGTAAAGGGGCTGCTGAGGTTATGGCGCATATCATCGTCGTCGGGAACGAAAAGGGCGGCGCGGGCAAATCGACCGTGTCCATGCATGTGGCCACCGCGCTGGCGCGGATGGGTCACGAAGTGGGCGCGCTGGATCTGGACCTGCGCCAAAGCACGTTCGGCCGCTATGTCAGCAACCGCCGTGCCTTTTGCGACAGCGCAGACCTGACCTTGCCCAGCCCCAAATTCCGCACTTTGCCCGAAATTGATCCGGCCGCGCTGAAGCCGGGCGAAAACATCTATGACCACCGCCTGTCCGCTGCGGTCGCCGGGCTTGAACGGGACAGCGACTTCATCGTGATCGATTGCCCCGGCTCGCACACGCGGCTTAGCCAGGTGGCGCATTCTCTGGCCGACACGCTGATCACGCCGCTGAATGACAGCTTTGTCGATTTTGACCTGCTGGCGCGGACCGATGCCACGGGGGACAAGATCGAAGGCCCCTCGGTTTATGCCGAGATGGTGTGGAACGCGCGCCAGCTGCGCGCGCAGGCGGGCCTGCAGCCGATCGACTGGATCGTGGTGCGCAACCGGCTTGGCGCGCAGAACATGGTCAACAAGCAAAAGATGGAGAAAGCCATCGACACGCTTGCCCGCCGCATCGGGTTTCGCACGGCGCCGGGGTTCCACGAACGGGTGATCTTTCGCGAATTGTTCCCGCGCGGGCTGACGCTGCTGGACCTCAAGGACGTGGGTGTCAAGCAGCTGAACATCTCGAACGTGGCCGCGCGGCAAGAGCTGCGCGACCTGATCAAGGCGCTGAACCTGCCGGGTGTGACGGTGAATTTCTGACGCCGCGCCTGCGCCGCAGGGCGATCAGGTTCGACACCGCCAGCGCGGCGATCACCACGGCGCCGCCCGCCAGCGCCCAGCCGCCCGGCTCTTCGCCCAGAACGGCCCAGACAAGGATCGGCGCCAGGACCGATTCCAGCAGGATCAGCAAGGCCACCTCGGCCGACGTGATATAGCGCGGCCCCAGTGCCAGCCCCGTGGCGCTGACGGTGATGAACAGGCCGTGCAGCACGACCCAATGCCATTGCCCGTCCGGCACCGCCCAGGGGTCCGCGACCAGCAAAAGCCCAAGCGCCGCGGCCACATAGGCCATCGCCACTCCCGGCACCATCGACACCGCGCGCACCTGCCGCGCCGCCGTCAGGCCTGCCGCAAACATCGCCGCCACGCCCAGCGCCAGCAGGTCGCCCACCCAGTAGGCGCCCGCCGTTTCGCCCGAGCCATAGGCGATCAGCGCCAGCCCCGGCACCACCGCGGCCATGGTCCACACCATCCGGCGCGAAATCGGCTCGGCCAGGAACAGGCGGCTGAACACGGCGGCAAAGACCGGCATGGCCGCGATGATGAACACGACATTGGCGACCGAAGTCAGCTTGATCGCCAGAACGAACAGGATGCCGCTGCTGCCCGCGCTGAACATGTAAAACCACGCGGGCCGCCCCGCGCGCAGAACGCGGCCAAAGGCCCCCGGCCCCATCAGCAGCAACGCCGCCACGCACAGCCCCAGCCCCGACGTCAGCCCCCGCCACAGCGACACCGTGAGCGCGGGTGCCTCGATCAGCCGGATGAACAGCGCGTCGGGCACGACGCACAGAACGGCGATCAGCGTGATCAAAAGGCC
>JAHDCH010000336.1 GCA_020629995.1 Pseudaestuariivita sp.
TGCTGCATGCCGCGCGGCACCTTGCCCTGGAGATTGATGCTGGTGCCGTCATAGGCCGCATTCAGCGCGAAAGGACGGCCATCGTCCTCGACCTCGATCATCGTCTCGAGCGAATAGCCTGCGGGCAGCCCATCCAGCGCGGCCAGCGCCGCGTCGCGGTCCGCCGGCAGGGCAGCAAGGCCCGAGAGCGTGAGCTTTTGGCCCGACAGCTCCATCCGGCCGGTCTTGAGCGCGGCGAGGGCATCAAACCCCTGCCCCGCGGCACCGGTCCACCCGTCAGGCGCACCGCCCGTGAGGGTGAGACCTTCGGCAAGATCGCCGATCTGGCCACCCAGCGTGGCGCGGTCGGCTTCGGACGGGATCATGCCCGTGGCGCTGAGGCCGGCATCATCCCGTACCGCCGAAATCACAAAGGTTTCGGCCTGCGGCAGGACGGTCAGATCGTCGCGCACCACGCGGCGCCCTTCGACAGCCTGATACGCGGCCAGAAGCCGGCTGCGTTCTGCTTCGCTTTCCACCGTGCCGGTCAGCGTGATGTCACGCCCGGCCACTGTTGCCTCGACACCGTGCCGCGCCGTGGCAGCCAGCGTTTGCGCCTCTGCCGTGATGCGGTCTTCCATGTCGACCGCGTGATCCGCGGTTCCCCACCAGCCAAGGCCTACCAGGCCGCCAGCAAGGACGGCCCCTCCTGCGAGTTTGCGCATATCGCCACCCCTCACCCGTTACATTTGCACAAATCGATATTGTGCGCCGGGGCGCGGCACAACGGGGAAAAGGGGGGCGTTTGCCTCAGATCGCGGCTTTGAGGCTTTCTTCGAGGTAGATTTCACGCAGACGGGCGGCCACGCTGCCGGGGGTGCCCGAGCCAATGGCGGCACCGTCCAGTTCGACAACCGGCATCACAAAGGTCGAGGCCGAGGTGATGAAGGCCTCGTCAGCCTCCTTGGCCTCGTCGATGGTGAAGTTGCGCTCTTCGACCTTCATCTGCGCCTCGGCGGCGAAACGCAGGACGGCGGCGCGGGTGATCCCGTGCAGGATGTCATTGGACAGGGCGCGGGTGATGATCGTGTTGCCCTTGACGATATAGGCGTTGTTCGAGGTGCCTTCGGTCACATAGCCATCCTCGACCATCCAGGCATCATCGGCGCCGGCGGCCTTGGCGGCCATCTTGCCAAGCGAAGGCGCAAGCAGCTGCACCGTCTTGATGTCCCGCCGCGCCCAGCGCTGATCCTCGATCGAGATGACCTTCATCCCCTTCTTGGCCGCGGGCGAATTGGCAAGGCCGGGCTTGTTCTGGGTGAACAGAACAATGGTGGGCACGGTATCCTCGGGCGGGAAGGCAAAGTCGCGATCCCCGGGATTGCCGCGCGTGACCTGCAGATAGACCATGCCTTCGATGATGCCGTTCTCGGCCACCAGCTTGCGGTGCACTTCAAGCAGGTCGTCGTAGGTGGTGGGGTTGCCCATATCCAGTTCGTTCAGCGAGCGTTCGAGCCGCGCATAATGCCCGTCAAAGTCGATCAGCTTGCCGTCCAGCACGGAGGTCACCTCGTACACCCCGTCGGCCATCAGGAACCCGCGGTCAAAGATCGACACGGTGGCTTCGTGTTCGGGCAGGTAGGCGCCGTTGACATATACGGTGCGGGTCATGGGTCAGGTCTCCTTCAGGGCGGATATCAGGGCGGCGGCGGATTGGCGCGCGCCGGTTTGCAGGTAGTCCATGGCGGTCAGTGCCGCCTCGTGCGCGGCCAGCGAAGAGCCGGCGACCGCGTCTTCGATCACGCGCACGTGGTAGTCGTGCTGGTGCGCATCCACAAACGTATAATGCACGCAGACATCGGTCAGCCCGCCCACAAGGATCAGCGTCTCGGCCTTGATCCCTTTGAGCAGGATCTCGAGGTCGGTGCCAAAGAACGCCGAATAGCGCCGTTTGGGCACGATGTAATCGCCGGGGCGGATGCCCATTTCGGCCACGGCCAGCGCGGTGCCGGGCTGATCCTCATAGCAATGCTCGGTCTCGGACCCATCGAGCTCGCGGCCAAAGTCGATCCCGTCGGGGCGGTGCACCTCCTGGATGAACACCGGGGGGATGCCCGCCGCGCGGCACGCATCGATCACCGGGCGCGCGGCCAGCATGCGATCCTTGTACCCCGCCATGTTGGGGATCGACCGTTCGTCGCTGTCGTCGATGAAGGTCGACGCCTGGATGTCGATCACCAACAGCGCTGCTTTTCCATGGATCATTGCCGGTCCTCTCCCGGGTAGGTGAAATCCGCGGGCGTCAGCTTGCCCTCGGCCAAAAGATGCGCCGCCACGCGCGCCAGGGCCCGCGCATCGCCCAGCGCATCATGCGCCGTCAGGTCGCCCGATGGCAGGCCGTAATAGCCGGGCAACGCCGGGCTGCGCAGCGTCACCAGATCGTCATAGGGCATGCCCGCGCGCAGGCACAGGTCGCAAAAGTTGGCGAACCGCCGCATCGGCAGGGGCGAGACAATCCCCGCCGCCGCGCAGGAGACCCCCACGAGGTTCAGCTCGTCCTTGCCCCAGGACCAGATCAGGTCGTCCCCGGCAAAATCCGCCAGCGCCTCCAGCGCGGCGCCCAGCGTCTCTCCTGCGTCCAGGTCCTGTTCGGTCAACCCGGTGAGCTTGGTGAACAGCGGATCCGGGGCCACGTTCCCGCCGTGGCGGTCCACCGGGGTCACGGCGATCCTGAGCGTCTCTTCTTCGGCAAACGGAGCCTCTGTGGCCAGCCGGACCGCGCCGATCTGCGCCACCAGCGGGTCCGGGTCCCTTGGCCCGTTCCAGAACCTTTGTGGCGCTCCGGGACTGACCAGGAATTCGGTATCCAGCAGGATCACCCCCACAGCGCCGCCTCGGGCGGATGCACGCCAGCCTCGTCAAACACCAGCGGCACCTCGCGGTCTTCGGCGAGCAGCAGCGGCCCGTCCAGATCGGTCACCACCGCGCCCTGCGCCACCATGACCGCCGGCGCCAT
>JAHDCH010000337.1 GCA_020629995.1 Pseudaestuariivita sp.
ACCGCCCGCCATGCGTCGACCTCGCCTTGCCTTTTGGGGCTCATTCGCCTGTACGGAGCGGTTTAGCATGTTTTTCGGCGGTGCCAAATGCCTTTCCCGTGCGCGCAGCCCCCACAAAAGGGTCAGGCGTGCGCGGGGATTTCATGCGCGGTCACGCCCACGCCGGGCAGGCGCGCGGTCTGCGCGCCATCGCAGGTCACCATGCGAAAGGCAGACGGCTGGGCAAAGAGCGAACGCAGCAGGTCATTGGTCAGAGCATGGCCCGCGCGAAAGCCTTCGTAATGGCCCAGGATCGGCGCTCCGGCCAGCGCCAGATCGCCCATGGCGTCCAGCATCTTGTGGCGCACGGCCTCGTCCCGGTGGCGCAGGCCGCCGGGGCTGAGCACCGCGGCGCCATCGACGACAACGGCGTTTTCCAGCGTGCCGCCAAGGGCCAGACCGCTGGCACGCATCGCGTCCACATCTGCCTGGCGGCAGAACGTGCGGCTGTCGCTCAGCTCGCGCACAAAGGCCCCGTTGGCCAGCGTCAGGCTTTTGTCCTGAGTGCCGATGGCCGCGTCGGCGAAATCGATATGGAAGTCCATGCGCAGCGTGTCCGCGGGCGACAGGCGCGCCCAGGCATCGGCGCGGCGGACCTCAACGGTTTCGAGCACCTCGATCGCGCGCACAGGGGCCGCCTGCCCTTGCAGGCCACGGGCCAGGATCGCGCGCACGAAGGGCACCGAAGAGCCGTCGAGGATCGGAACCTCGGGGCCATCAACATCGATCAGCGCGTTGTGCACCCCGCAGCCGATCAGCGCGGCCATCACATGTTCGACGGTCGACACCGACACGCCGCCCACATTCACAAGGCGCGTGCACAGCGGCGATTGGTTCACAGCATCCCACAGCGCCGGGATCATCGGATCGCCCGTTGTCACGTCCGACCGGCGGAACCAGATGCCGTGCTCGGCAGATGCGGGGTGGATGACCATGGTCACCGGCTTGCCGGAATGCAGTCCGACACCGGTAAAGCGGATCGCTGATTTCACAGTATGCTGCACGGACGTCCCCCGAAATGGTTCCCGATGGGCTGACTGCGCACGGTGCAAAAGGCGGTGAGAGTGCCTGCGATGTCCCGTACGCACCATCCCCCAACGGTGCGCATTTTAGGTAACCAGCGGGGGCCGCACTCTCAAATCAAGTATTACAACGACGTGTAACATCGCAGGTGGCTTTCCGCCGGCCCGGTAAGGCTTTGTTTACAAGCCAAAAATTCCACAAAAATTTTTTGTCACCAGAACGCGAGCCTTTGCAACAAAAAGGCCCGCACGAAGCGGGCCTTTGGGAACCTGTTTCAGGGTGTGACCCTGCGTCAGTTGGCCTGGCGGCGCAGGAACGCGGGAATCTCGATCCGGTCCTGTTCGGGATCAGCCTGGGGTTCCTGCTGAACCGGTGCGGGCTGTGCCTGGGTGCGCTGCACGGGCGATCCGGCGGGGGCCGGAGCGGGCTGAGCGGGGCGCGGAGCCGGCGCTTCTGCCGTGCCAGACATCCGGTTGATCAGCGATCCGATGCCAAAGCGCGGGCGTTCTGCGTCGGCCGGTTCCGGCTCGGCGGCGGGCTGGGTGGCCGAATTGCGGCGCGCGGCGGCCTGCAGACGCTCGAGCGCATCCTGCGACGGGGTCCCCGGCGCGGGCGCGCGCGGCGCGACAAAATCGCCAGCCGTGTCGTGCCCGGTTGCATCGGCACGCGGCTCGAACTGCGGCACTTGCGGTTGATAGACAGGCTCGGGCACTTCGTCCGCTGCGGCCTGAGCCACGGCAGGACGGGGAGCGGGCGCTGGCGCTGGGGCCGGAGCGGGTGCAGCCCGATCCATTTCGCCAAAGAGCGACGGCTCGGAGGTGGTTGCAGCGGCCGGTTGCGACTGGGTCGCGGCCACTTCGGCCAGCGGCGCTGCCTCGGGCGCGGCGGCGGCAGCGGGCGCCGCCACCTGCTTGAGCGGTTCGGCCAGCGACCGGCGCGGGACCGGGATGTCCATCGGCACTTCGGAGGCATCGATGCCCGTGGCCACAACGCTGACGCGCATGCCGCCTTCCATCCGTTCGTCGAGCGTCGAGCCGACGATGATGTTGGCGTCCGCGTCCACTTCCTCGCGGATGCGGTTGGCCGCTTCGTCCAGTTCGAACAGCGTCAGGTCGTTGCCGCCGGTGATGTTGATCAGCACGCCCTTGGCGCCCTTGAGGCTGATCTCATCGAGCAGCGGGTTGTTGATGGCGGCGTCGGCGGCCTGCACGGCGCGATCTTCGCCGGAGGCCTCGCCCGTGCCCATCATCGCCTTGCCCATCTCGTCCATGACCGAGCGAACGTCGGCGAAGTCGAGGTTGATGAGGCCCGGACGGACCATCAGGTCGGTCACGCCCTTGACGCCCTGGTACAGAACGTCGTCGGCCAGCGCGAAGGCTTCGGTAAAGGTGGTTTTCTCGTTCGCCAGCCGGAAGAGGTTCTGGTTGGGAATGATGATCAGCGTGTCGACGACCTTTTGCAGCGCGTCAACGCCGTCTTCGGCCTGGCGCATCCGCTTGCCGCCTTCGAACTGGAAGGGCTTGGTCACGACGCCAACGGTCAGAACGCCCAGCTCGCGCGCGGCCTGGGCGATGATCGGCGCAGCGCCCGTTCCGGTGCCGCCGCCCATCCCGGCGGTGATAAAGCACATGTGCGCGCCAGCGAGGTGATCGACGATCTGTTCGATGCTCTCTTCGGCAGCGGCCGCGCCCACGGTGGCCCGCGCCCCGGCGCCCAGCCCTTCGGTCACTTTGACCCCCAGCTGGATGCGCGCCTGGGCCTTGGCCTGCTGCAGCGCCTGAGCGTCGGTGTTGGCAACGACAAAGTCGACGCCATCGAGCTCTTTCTCGATCATGTTGTTGACAGCGTTGCCCCCGGCCCCGCCTACGCCAAATACAGTGATCCGGGGCTTCAGCTCTTCCTGGCCCGGCATGGAAAGGTTGAGTGTCA
>JAHDCH010000018.1 GCA_020629995.1 Pseudaestuariivita sp.
CATGAAGCGGTGTGAATGCCATGCCTTGAGTCTCCTATGGCTCAAAGTGTCTCCCGAAACCCCGGCCCGCGTTTCGGCGCCGGGGCGTTAGCACTCACACAAGGCGAGTGATAACGGCGGCTATCTAAGGATCACGGAAAAGCGAGTCAACCAGTCCCGCGCGGGAAATTCTGCCTGCCGCGCCGTTGTGCCGGGCCAAGCCGTGCCCTAGCCTTGGGACATGTTGATCCGTTCTCTCGTTTCCGCCGCCTTGGGGCTTGTCCTGACCGCCACCGCCACCCTGGCACAATGCGCGGGCAGCGACATGCGCGCGACCATCCCGATCTCGCTGCACATCGCCATCGAAAAGGCCGTCGCAGCCGAGCCGTTTGCGATCGGCAACCACTGGCGCGCCACGCGCGGTGCGCGCACGATTACGCTGATCGGCACGTTCCACCTTGACGACCCCGCCTTTGGGCCCATCGTCGCGCGGCTCGAGCCGGTGATTGCCTCGGCCGACCTGCTGCTGGTCGAGGCCGCACCAGAGGCCAAGGATGCCTTTCAGGCGCAGATGGCCAGCGACCCGTCGATCCTGTTCCGGCCCACGGGCCCAACCCTCCCCGACCAGCTGGACGAGGACACATGGCAGGCGATCGCCAGCGCCGCCCGCGACCGGCAGATGCCCACAGTGATGGCGGCCAAGATGCAGCCGTGGTTTCTTTCGCTGATGTTGTCGATGCCGCCGTGCGCCGTCGCCGCGATGCAGGCCAACGCCGGTGGGCTGGATCAGATGATCGTGGACCGCGCCCTGCAGGCCGGGGTGCCCGTGGCCGGGCTCGAGCAACCCAGTTCGGTGATGGACGGGTTCAATAGCCTTGCACCCGAGGCGCAGCTCAACATGCTGGTGTGGACACTCGCCTCGCAGGACAGCGCCGAAGACCTCTTCCACACGACCCGCATGGCCTATTTCAGCGAAGAACATGCCTATCTCTGGCACTTTGGGATCGAACTGGCCCGCGCCAACCCAAGCGTGCCCGAGGACGCACTGAACGCCACTTCAGAGCAGGTTGAAGAGGTGATCCTGACCCGCCGCAACCGCGCCTGGATCGACGTGATCGAAGCCGCTGAAGGAATGAACATCGTCGTGGCCGCGGGCGCGGCACATCTGTTCGGAGAAGACGGCGTTCTGAACTTGCTGCAACAGCGGGGTTACCAGCTGACGCGGCAGGATTTCTGAAAAGGTTGCAGCTTTCGCGGGAAAACCTTGATCGGATGCACCACAAAATATACGCATAAAGGTGAGCAGAACATCAGCACCTTGAGGCGAGACCCATGAAACGCACATTGCCCGTCCTTGCATGTCTGGCTTTGGCCGGCTGCCTGTCCGCACCGCAGACCGTGGATGTCGAGCTGTCGCAAAGCGCTTACAACATGCTTTACGGCGACAGGCCTCCACCTCCGCAAAAGGCTGCGGCAACGGCCGCACCCCGTAGCGGCGGGTTTTCGTCTACCGACAATGTCACTCTGACCGTTCCCGCCGCAACGGCTGCACCGGCACCGGCGGCGCCCCAGCCCCGGGTCGTGCGGACGGCGGCCGTCGCAACTCCGGCACCTGCGCCGCGGCCGGCACCGGTGGCCGCCCGCGCCCCGGCCCCTGCGCCACGCCCGGCACCTGCGCCCGCCGCTGCGCCCGAGCCGGTCGACACCTGCGGCGCATCCCGGTTTCAGAACCTTGTGGGCGGCCCGGCAAGTGCCACGCTGAATGCGGACCTGCCGTCGCTGTCGCGCATCTACGGCTCGGGCGAGACGATCGATCCACGCCAGACACCGGCACGCCTGAACGTGGTTGTGTCCACAACCAACCCTGCCGAGGCTCTGACCACGGGTGGCACGGTCACCCGCATTTTCTGCGGCTGACAGGCACGAATTTTCGCCGAAAATTCGTAGGTGTCAGGCGGCGAGGCCGCGGCCTTTCAGCAGGGCCTCGACCCCTGGCATCCGCCCCCGGAACGCGGTGTACAGCTCGGCCGGATCACGAGAGCCCCCGGCTGACAGAACATGCTCTTCGAGCCGGGCCGCCAGATCGGGATCGAACGCATCGCCCTTTTCCTCGAACGCGGCAAAGGCGTCGGCGTCCATGACCTCGGACCACATGTAGCTGTAGTACCCCGCCGAATAGCCGTCGCCGGCAAAGACATGGGCGAAATGCGGCGTGGCGTGCCGCATGGTGATCGCCTGGGGCAAGCCGATCTCGGACAGAACCTCGGACTGCCGCGCCATAGGGTCGGCCGGCGGGGTACCATCGTGAAAGGCAAGATCGACCAGCGCCGAGGCGACATATTCAACCGTCTGGAATCCCATGTCGAAATTGGCCGCCTGCATCACCTTGTCGATCATCGCGGGCGGCATGGCTTCGCCCGTGTCGGCATGGGTGGCAAACTCGCGCAAGACTTCGGGCACCTCGAGCCAGTGCTCGTAAAGCTGAGAGGGCAGCTCGACAAAGTCGCGCGCAACGGACGTGCCGCTGACCATGCCGTAGGTCACATCAGACAACATCTGGTGCAGCGCATGGCCAAATTCGTGAAACAGCGTGCGTGCGTCATCATAGCTGAGCAGAGCCGGCTGCCCTGCCGGCGGTTTGGCAAAGTTGCACACGTTCACCACGATGGGCGTGCGCGTCTTGGGAAATTTCGCCTGCGTGCGAAAGGCCGAGCACCACGCGCCCGATCTCTTTGACCCGCGCGCGAAGTAATCGCCGATGAATACAGCCAGGTGCTGTCCATCCTTGAGGATTTCCCACGCCCGCGCGTCAGGATGGTAGAGCGGCACGTCGAGCGGGCGCGCCGTGATCCCGAACAGCCGTTCGGCACAATTGAACATGGCGGCAATCATCCGATCCAGCTGCAGGTAGGGCTTCAGCTCGGCCTCATCCAGATCGTGATCCTGCTTGCGCCGCTTTTCCGCGTAATAGCGCCAGTCCCAAGGTTGCGCGTCATCATTCAGCCCGTCAGCCTGCATCATCTGGCGCATCACCCAGGCGTCAGCTTCGGCCTGACGCCGTGCAGGCTCCCAAACCTGCATCAACAGGTCACGGACCGCGCCCGGAGTGCCCGCCATTTCGGTTTCCAGCTTGAAATCGGCAAAGCTGTCATAGCCCAACAGCTGCGCGCGTTCGTGACGCAAAGCCAGCACTTCGGCCGTGATGGCGCGGTTGTCCGTCTCGCCGCCGTTTGCGCCGCGCGCTGTCCAGGCACGCCAGGCCGTCTCGCGCAGGTCGCGGCGGGGCGAAAATTGCAGGAATGGCACGATCAACGACCGCGACAGGGTCACCACGGGCCCATCTGCGCCACGTTCGGCTCCGGCCGCGCGGGCCGCGTCGACCACGAAGCCCGGCAACCCGGCCAGATCCTCTTCGGCTAGGGACATGGCCCAGTCGGCCTCGTCGCGCAGCAGGTTTTGGGTGAATTCGGTGCCCAGCGTCGCCAGCCGAGCGGTGATTTCCTTCATGCGCGCGGCAGCATCGCCATCCAGCGCCGCCCCGGCGCGTACAAACCTGCGGTGCAGCAGCATCAAGACGCGCTGCTGCTCATCTGTCAGGTCCAGCGTCTCACGCGCCTCCCACACCGCGCGAATGCGGTCAAACAAGGCGCGGTTGGCGGTGATATCGGACGCATGTTCGGCAAGGCGCGGCGAAAAATCGCGTTGTAGCGCCTGGCGTGCATCGGTGCTGTCCGCCCCGGCAAGGTTGTAGAACACGCCCAGCACCTGATCGAGAGCGGCGCCTGACGCTTCGAGCGCTTCGACCGTGTTGGCAAAGGTTGGCGGCTCTGGATTGTCTGCAATTGCGCGCACCTCGGCCATGTCCTCGGCAAGGGCCGCGTCAAAAGCCGGAGCAAAGTCTGCGTCGCCTATCTGGTCGAACGGCGCGATGCCAAAGGGCGTGTCCCAATCGGTGAGCAGGATATTCGTCATGGCAGCGCCTTTCGTGCGGTAGGTCCTGACCAAGATGTGGCGCGCGGGCGCGGTCTCGGCAATGGGAGGGGCGTTATTTGTCGCCGCAAACGGCACAGTCGGAGCGGCGGCGGGCGGTGATATGGCGCGTCTCGCCATAAAGAGCATCGTGGATCAGCAATCGCCCGCGCAACGGCGTGCCGGCACCGGTGACCAGCTTGACCGCCTCGGCGGCCATCATCGCACCAAGGATACCCGGCAGCGGCCCCAGAACCCCGGCCTCGGCGCAGCTGGGCGCGGCGCCCGGCGGCGCGGGATCGGGAAAGACGCAGGCATAGCAGGGCGCATCGCGGGCGGGATCAAACACACTCAGCTGACCTTCCCATTGTGACAACGCGCCCGAAATCAGCGGCACTTTGGCCGCAACACAGGCCGCATTGACACTATAGCGCGCCGCGACATCGTCGGTCCCATCCAGCACCAGATCATAGTCGGCAATCAGGTCGCCGGCGATCTGCGCGTCGATGTTGCGGTGATAAGGCTTGATCGTGATGAACGGGTTCAGGGCGCGCATGGCGTCGGCGGCGGAAAAGACCTTGGGCTGGCCGATGCTTTCGTCGCGGTGGATCACCTGGCGCTGAAGGTTGCTGGCCTCGACCGTGTCGCCATCGATCACCCCGATCGTTCCGACCCCGGCAGCTGCAAGGTATTGCAAGGCCGGCGCACCCAGCCCGCCCGCGCCCACAACCAGAATCCGCGCCTGAGACAATTTGCGCTGCCCCAGCCCGCCGATCTCGCGCAAGATCATATGGCGGGCGTAGCGGTCCAGTTCGGCGTCCGAAAAGGTGCCGGATGTGCCCGTTTCGGCCTGAGGCGCAGTTTCGCTTTCTACGCGGGCGCGCAGAACGGCCAGAAGACGGCGATAGCCCAGCACCAACACCCCGACGCCCAGCAGCAGGAACCACGGCGCCGCGCTTTGGCCTGTCGCCTCGCGCAGGGGGTTTCCGTCCGGCAAGGTCAGGTGCGCCAGCAGTACACCCGCCAACAGGACACCCAGCATGACCAGCCGCGCCTGTCGCGACGCGCCCGTTGCCGCGCCCAGCGCCCATAGGCCGCCGCCAAGAGCCAACACAAGCAGCATCAGGTGCGCCCGGTAGAGCCGAAACCGCCCGCGCCGCGGTCTGTCGCGTCAAGAGTGCTGACTTCGCGGAATTCCCCCCGGGTCACCGGGGCGACAATCATCTGCGCAATTCTGTCGCCATGGGTGATGACAAAGGGGGCTGTGCCCGCGTTCATCACAATGACGCCCAGCGGACCGCGATAATCGCTGTCGATCGTGCCGGGCGAGTTGGGCAGAGTGATCCCGTGTTTCAGGGCCAGACCTGAACGGGGGCGCAGCTGGACCTCGAAACCCTCGGGGATCGCGATCCGCAGGCCCGTGGGCACAAGTGCGCGCGCGCCGGGATCCAGTGTCAGCGTGCCGCGATCCGGCAGGTTGGCGCGCAGGTCCGCACCCGCCGCGCCGCTGGTTTCATAGCTGGGCAGCGGCACCGCAGGATCGGCACCCGCATCACGCACCACATCAATGGTGATCCCGGTCATGCCAGTGCCTCGGCAATTCGGGCAGCCAGTTTGCGGGCCACCAGGTCCTTGGTCATGCGGGGCCAGCTGTCATGGCCGTCTTCGGTAATCAGATGCACCGCATTTTCGGTACCGCCCATGATGCCCGTTTCCGGGCTGACGTCATTGGCCAGGATCCAGTCGCACCCCTTGCGCGCCCGCTTGGCGGTGGCATTGGCGATCACGTCATCGGTTTCGGCGGCAAAGCCCACCACCAGCCGCGGGCGATCGCGCTTCAACTGCGCAACATGGGCGAGGATGTCGGGATTTTCGGCAAATTCCAGCGTTGGCAGTTTGCCAGCCTTCTTCTTGATCTTGGACGATGAGGCCCCCGCCACGCACCAATCGGCAACGGCGGCGGCGAAAACAGCAGCGTCGCACGGCAGGCTTTGCTGAACCGCGTCCATCATCTGGGCTGCCGTTTCGACCGGGATCACCCGCACGCCTTGTGGCGGCGGCACATCCGCCGGGCCCGTGATAAAATCGACATCCGCCCCCAAAGCCGACAGGGCTGCCGCGATGGCGGTCCCCTGCGCCCCGGACGACCGGTTCGCGATATAGCGCACCGGGTCAATCGGCTCGTGTGTGGGGCCCGAGGTGACGAGGACACGGCGACCCTTCAACGGGCCATCCGCCAGACGCGCTTCGATCGCCTCGACAATGGCCAGCGGCTCGGCCAGCCGCCCGGGCCCGTATTCGCCGCAGGCCATGTCGCCTTCGTCCGGGCCGGTACAGGTGATGCCATCGCCCAGCAGCGTCGCAAGGTTGCGCTGGGTGGCAGGGTGTTCCCACATGCGCACGTTCATCGCGGGCGCGATCAAAACCGGCGTGTCGGTCGCCAGCAAAAGCGTGGTCGCAAGATCGTCCGCCATCCCCTGCGCCATTCGCGCCATTAAATGCGCGGTGGCCGGAGCCACCACCACCAGATCGGCAACGCGGGACAGCTGGATATGGCCCATCTCGGCTTCGGTGCCCAGATCGAACAGGTCACTATGCACCGGATTGCCTGCCAGCGCCGTGACGGACATGGGCGTCACGAACTGACCCGCTGCCTCGGTCATCACCGGCACGACATCTGCGCCGCGTTCGCGCAGGCGGCGGATCAGCTCCAGCGACTTGTATGCCGCAATCCCGCCCCCGATGATCAGCAAAATCCGCTTGCCCGTCAGCATCTTCCTACGCTCCTTCGTGCGCCCCGTCATCTTGTGTAGAAAGCACCGGGGTTGATGACAAGGCACCTAGCGGAATGCGTCGCACGGGTCAGGGCGGCCAGTTTCGGGCTGTGTCACCACGTGATGATCGAACAATGGTGCGTTCGCCGCATCCTCGGTCAGGCTGATGACAAACACATCAAGGCCGGGTGCAACCCGTGCAATCACCGGCGGCGCACCCCGGTCGCGGCGCGCATGGCCCCAACCGGTGATCAGCACCACCGGCCCGCCGTGGGCGGCATGCGCGTCAATCACCAGACGGGCGAAATGCGCATCGCGCAGACGTTGCGCGCTGACCATGCCGCCCATCATCTCGCGCGGCATCATCTGGCAATGGCCTTCGAATTGCGCGTCTTCCCGGGCCGCCTGTTCGCTTGCCGGCAGCGGATCGGTCAGTCCATACGCCCCTGCCTTGGGGCCAAATGCGTCGGCGGCGGTTGTCTTTTGGGTGACCACGTCGCGCAGTTGGTCCCGTGGCAGGGCCGCGCCAACGATGCGGGCCGGCATCGCGGCCTCCAGCACGTCGGCATAGTCGATCAGATCGCCCCAGTGGAACCGCCCTGCGGCAAGTTCGGATCGCAATTCACCGGTTGCGATCAAGGCCGGGATGCGGCGCGCTTCGAACGGGGTCAGCATCTCGAACACCACTGTGGCGGGGCGCAGGTCGCGTAACGCCTGCGCCTGATAGGCCTGATGCTCGGGGGTGTTGTGACGCTCGCCAAGGATCACGACGTCGGCGTTTCGCGCGGCAGCGGGGACATCGGCCTGGGCCGATGCCATGAAAAAGGCCGCGGCACAGACCGCGGCCATGATCGCACGAGGAACCGCGATCACTGGAGAAACTGGTGCACTTCCGGCGTCTGCTGCTCAAGGCTGCGGCGCATCTTGCCAAACGCGGCCGCTTCGAGCTGGCGCACGCGTTCTTTCGACAGGCCAAGCTCTTGGCCGAGGTCTTCGAGCGTCCGGGGTGTGTCGCGCAACTTACGCTCGCGGACGATAAAACGCTCGCGTTCATTCAGGTCGTTCAACGCGTGCAGCAACCAGCCGCGCAACTGCGCCGTGTCATGGTCGTCCTCGACCAGTTCGGCGGCCTGCGCGCTGTCATCTTCCAGCGCTTCGATCCACTCGCGGCCCTCTTCGTCCGAGGATTGTGTTGCGTTCAGCGAAAAGTCCGACCCGCTCAGCCGGCCTTCCATCATTTCGACATCGTGCAGCGGCACACCGATCTCGGTCGACACCATCTGGCGCATCTGATGCTGGTCCAGCTTGATGCCCTGCTGCGCCGCCTCGCGTTCGATCTGGGCCTGCACGCGGCGCAGGTTGAAGAACAGCGCCTTTTGCGACGACGTCGAGCCGGTCCGCACCATCGACCAGTTGCGCATCACGTAATCCTGGATCGAAGCCTTGATCCACCACACCGCATACGTCGAAAAGCGCACGCCCCGGTCCGGATCAAACTTGTCCGCCGCCTTCATAAGGCCCAGTCCGGCCTCCTGGATCAGATCGTTCATCGGCGCGCCGTAGCGGCGGAATTTCGACGCCATCGAAATGGCGAGCCGCATGTAAGCCGTGATCAGGCGGTGCAGCGCGGCCTCGTCGCGCTCGTCGCGCCAGGCGTATGCCAGCCTCAGTTCGGTTTCGGCATCCAAAAGCTCGGCCTTCATGGCGCGGCGCGAAAAACTTACATCCTGCGGTGCATCAAGCGGCATTGTCAGCTCCCCGAAATGGACCGGCGCAGACTTGGGCAGCGCGCCAGCCGCAAGTGTTCTTTTGCAGGGGATACGCCGCGACCCGGTGCTTGGATCACCTTTCGCGCAATCTTTTTCCGGTTCCGGGCAAAAAAGTTCAGGAATTGTGCGAAGACGGGGCACAAAACTTCATTTGAGCGTCCGGCTTGCGCGCGGCATGGTGTGCATATGACTTATGATCTTCACATCGGCGATTACGCCTATTCCAGCTGGTCGCTGCGCGGCTGGCTGATGCTTGACCGGTTCGGGCTGACCTATTCGGCGCGGCTTGTTGATTTTTCGGACACGTCCGTAGCCGAGCAGATGGCCGCCCTGGCACCTGCGCGCACAGTTCCCTGCCTGGTGACGGAAGATGGCGCTGTCCTGTCGGACACTCTGGCCATGGGCGAAGAGCTGGCGACCCGCCACCCCGACCTGGGCTTTTGGCCACAGGATCCGCGCGCCCGAGCAGCAGCGCGATCACTGACCGCCGAGATGCATTCCAGCTTTTCCGCTCTGCGCGGCGCATGTCCGATGAACTTGCGCTCTGCATATTCAGACTTCGCCGCCGCGCCCGACGTGGCCGCGGACGTGGCCAGGATCGAAGAGCTGTGGGCTTATGCCCGTGCATTGGCTCCGGTCGAAGGGCCGTGGTTGTTCGGGGCCTATTCGCTGGCCGATGCCTTCTATGCTCCGGTTGCAGCGCGGATCGCCGGGTATGGTCTTGCGGTCGGCACCGAGGCCGCAAAATATGTCGAGGCGCACCTGTCCGATCCGGCGTTTCGCCGGTGGCGCGCGTTAGGGCTGTGCGTTGGCGAAACCCTGCCCTGGTACGCCATGCCCAATGCAACGCGTCCCTGGCCAGGACCTGCGCCCTTTGCCGCCAAAGCCGTTCCGCACGGCCCTGCGGTGAATACCGCCTGTCCATATTCGGGCAAACCCGCCACCCATTTCATGGAGACCGGGGGCGTGATCTTTGGCATGTGCAATGCAACCTGCCGCGACAAGACGGTGGCAGATCCTGCGGCATGGCCTGCCTTTGTTGCGCTGGCTGCTGAGTCTGGCGTTGTGGTTAACGCTTCATAAACCCTTGTACGGGATGATCACCCTGCCGGCTTTGGCAGGGGGTGCAGATGGTCGCGCATGCATACACGGTTGCATTCGAAGGTGTGGAGGCGCGCAGCGTCGAGGTGCAATGCGCCGTAACACCGGGTTTGCCGGCGTTTTCCATCGTTGGCCTGCCCGACAAGGCCGTCAGCGAAGCGCGGGATCGTGTGCGTGCGGCCCTGTCTGCCCTGTCCATCGCGCTGCCGTCGAAACGGATCACGATCAACCTGTCACCCGCCGACTTGCCCAAGGAAGGCTCGCACTTTGACCTTCCCATCGCGCTGGGGCTTCTGGCTGCGTTGGACATCGTTCCCAAGGACGCCGTGGAAGGCACCGTGGCTTTGGGCGAACTGGCGCTGGACGGCGCCCTTGTCCCGGTCATAGGCGCTTTGCCCGCGGCAATGGCCGCTGCCGAAGAAGACCGCGCGCTGCTCTGCCCCCGCGCCTCTGGGTCCGAAGCGGCATGGGTTGGTGCGGCCCAAGTGATCGGGGCCGACTCGCTTGCGGATGTGATCCGCCACTTTACCGGGCAATCCCCCCTTGCCCCGTCCGAGCCGGGCGATACGACGCCCGCCAGGGATACACCTGATCTGCGCGATGTGCGTGGCCAGGAACGGGCGAAACGCGCGCTCGAGATTGCTGCGGCCGGACGGCACCATCTGTTTCTTGTTGGTCCGCCGGGGTCAGGCAAATCCATGCTGGCGTCGCGCCTGCCCGGGGTCTTGCCGGAACTGACCGCCGCCGAAGCGCTCGAGACCTCGATGATCCATTCCTTGTCGGGCCTTCTGCGCGATGGCGGGATTTCACGCGCCCGGCCCTATCGCGAGCCGCACCACACCGCGTCCATGGCGGCGATTGTCGGCGGTGGGCGCGGCGCGAAACCGGGCGAAATCTCACTTGCGCACAACGGCGTTCTGTTTCTGGACGAAGTGCCCGAATTTCCCCGCGCCGTGCTTGAAACCCTGCGGCAGCCGATCGAGACGGGGCGCGTGATGGTCGCGCGGGCCAATGCACATGTATCCTACCCGTGCCGCTTCATGCTGGTGGCCGCAGCGAACCCGTGCAAATGCGGTTATCTGACCGATGCCGGGCGCGCCTGCAATCGTGCGCCGATCTGCGGCGAGGATTACCTTGGACGGATCTCAGGGCCTTTGATGGACCGGTTCGACCTGCGTGTCGACGTGCCGCCCGTTGCCTTCACCGATCTCGAGCTTCCACCTGCTGACGAAGGATCCGCCGAGGTGCGCGCCCGGGTCTCTGCCGCGCGTGATCTTCAATCCGCGCGTTTTGCCGACCATGACGGTGTTTTGACAAATGCTGACATGCAGGGGCCCTTGATGGACGCCTTTGCGCGTCCCGACGCGGATGGCAAGGCACTGCTGCTGAAAGCGGCCGACCGTTTTGGATTGTCGGCCCGGGGGTATCACCGTGTGATGCGCGTGGCCCGCACCATCGCGGACCTTTCAGGCGGTGGCCCTGTGTTGCGCGCCCATATCGCCGAGGCACTGTCGTTCCGCGTGGGTCAAACCTAGGCCTTGCGCGCCGCCACCTTGCGCTCAACCGCTTCCCAGATCTTTTCGGCGACGTTGATCCCGTCGAACCGTTCAAGTTCCTGAATGCCCGTCGGCGACGTCACGTTGATTTCGGTCAGATGCGTTCCGATTACGTCAATTCCAACAAAGATCTGGCCCATCTCGCGCAGCCGCGGACCGATCGTGGCACAGATCTCGAGGTCGCGTTCGGTCAGCTCGACTTTTTCGGGGCGTCCGCCGACGTGCATGTTCGACCGCGTCTCGCCCTTGGCTGGGACGCGGTTGATCGCACCAACAGGCTCTCCGTCCACGAGGATCACGCGCTTGTCGCCCTGCGTCACGGCCGGCAGGTACTTTTGTGCGATCAGAGGCTCGCGGCTCGTGCTGGTGAACAGCTCGAACAAGGACGACAGATTGCTGTCGCCTTCCGACAGACGAAATACGCCCGCCCCGCCGTTTCCGTACAGCGGTTTGACGATGATATCACCGTGCGTTTCTTTAAAGGCGCGCAGCGTTTCGAGATCGCGCGCAATGGTTGTCGGTGGCATAAGCTGCGGAAAGTCGAGGACGAACAGCTTCTCTGGCGCATTGCGAACCCAAAAGGGGTCGTTGACCACCACGGCGTCGCCCGCAACCCTGTCCAGCAGATGGGTGGTTGTAATGTAGTGCATGTCGAACGGGGGATCCTGGCGCAGCCAGATCACGTCCATCTCGGCAAGGTCTACCGTGCGCTTGTCGCCAAGCTTCGCGTGTGCTCCGGTCACGCGCTGAACTGTCAGGTCATGCCCACGCGCTGTGATGCGGCCTTCTTCGTAGGCCATTCCGTCAGGTTCATAAACGAACAGGCTGTGGCCGCGCGCCTGCGCTTCTTCGGCGAGCCGAAACGTACTGTCGGCGTTGATATCGACCGTCGTGATCGGGTCCATCTGAAAAGCAATGCGCATGTCCCTGCCCCTGACTGTGCTGAGGCCTTTACATGGGACATGTCCTGCAACTGTGCAACGGCTCAGGCACAGCCGAATGCGTTCTCGACCACGGAAACCGCACCAATGCCGTCGACAAGCGCAACGTCGAACCGCGCCTCGGTCAGCGATCCGTTCGCGCAAGCGTCCAGATATTCGCTGGCAGCATGGGCAATCCGGATCATTTGCCTGGGATTAATGCGTTCTGCCGCCGTCGCGTGATCCCGGGCTTTCTTGACTTCGACAAACACGGTCGCGTCACCGTCCCGCACGATCAGGTCAACCTCTCCGCCCTTGCCCCGCCACCGTCGTGCGATGACCGGACACCCGCGCCGCTCGTATGCCCTGCAGACACTGTCTTCAGCGCAATGCCCGCTGTGATGGGCCGTGGTGCCGCGGCGTTGGCGCAAGGACCTGCCCGGCGTCCATCGCGCGTTCGCTGTTGCCATGGTCATGTCCCCTCGTTCGTTCCAACGCCGTCCTTGAGTGCAAGCGCACGTTGGTACATGTCGCGCCGCGCCAACCCAAGGCGGGCTGCGACCTCGTTCGCCGCCTGTTTGACCGGCAACCGTTCAAGCGCCTCAGTCAACAAAGTGTCTATCTCAGAGTCGCTAACAGATGGTGAATCTCCGGGGGCAACAAGAACGACCAGTTCGCCACGCGGAGGGGTCTCTTGTACCGAGGCCACAAGGTCTTGAAGAGTTCCTTCACGCACTTCTTCGAACCGTTTCGTCAGTTCACGGCACAGGGCAGCGCGGCGTGTTCCGCCCAGCACCGAAACCAGATCGGAAAGCATAGCATCTATCCGGTGCGGAGATTCGTAGAAGACCAGCGTCGCCGGGATGTCGGACAACATGGCCAGGATTTTGCGGCGCGCGCCCGATTTGGGCGGCAGGAACCCTTCGAACAGGAACCGGTCGGTGGGCAGCCCCGCGATCGTCAACGCGCTCAGCAAAGCCGACGCGCCGGGCACGGCTGTGACGTGGTGGCCCTCTTCGCGCGCCGCACGCACAAGGGTAAAGCCCGGATCCGCCAAAAGCGGAGTGCCTGCATCCGACGCATAAGCCAGGCTTTTGCCTTCGGCCAGAGCGGCCAAAAGCCCTGGACGGGCGGATTTGGCGTTGTGATCGTGAAAGGCCACAATGCGGCGCCCGGCAAGTGGAACGCCATGGATTTCCATCAGTCTTCGCAGGGTACGGGTGTCTTCCGCAGCAAGGATGTCGGCGCTTCGCAATGTATCAAGCGCCCGCAGGCTCAGGTCACGCGCGTTGCCGATTGGCGTGGAAACCACGTACAATCCCGGCTGAAGACCGCCATTGTCCACAATCGTCACTGGACCCCTCCTGCATCTCGACTATGATCGCAAACGCCTTTATCGGTGCAAGGCGCATTCCAGGGAGTAAGATGTACATGGTCGCGTTTCTCGAAAAAAGCCGCAAACGGATGCGGGGCGTTCTGGCGGGGATCTCGCTGATGGCTCTGGCCGCCTGTGATCCCGCCCTGCTGTCCGGAGCGTTGCCGTCGGGCGGTGCTGGGCAAGCCCTGGAAGCGGGCGAAGCGGTGCCCGTGGCGCTGCTGCTGCCCAAGTCGGATGGCGCGGGGGGGCCGGTTGCGCGCAGCATGGAAAATGCCGTGCGCCTCGCGATCGCAGACCTCGCTGGAAAAGCACAGATCGACCTGCGCGTTTATGACACCGCCGGGTCGGCCAGCACGGCCGCCGCGCGCGCGCAACAGGCGGTGGACGCAGGCGCCAAGATCATCATCGGCCCGCTGTTTGCCGAAGCGGCAAATGCCGCAGGCGCAGCCGTGGTCGACGACAATGTCGTCGTGCTGTCGCTGTCGAACAACACGTCGATTGCGGGCGGCAATGTCTTTGTCATGTCGACCAATTTCGACAACAAGGCCAACCGCTTGTTGGGTTATGCAAAACGGCAGGGCAAATCCTCGGCCGTGATCGTGCATCAAAACAACCTGGGCGGCACCGTGGGGCGCGATGCCTTTGCGGCAGCCGCCGTGCGCAACGGGATCGCTGTGGCCGAAACCGTCGGATATGACTTTTCGCCGGCCGCAGCCACCGCTGCAGGCACGCGCGCGGCAAGCGCGATGCGGTCGACAGGCGCGGACACCCTTCTGATCACTGCCGAAGCGGCGGGATCGCTGAGCTTTGTGGCCGGCACGCTGCCGTCCAGCTCGTCCAGCGGGAACCAATATGTCGGTCTGACGAACTGGAACATCAGCCAGGTTCTGGCCTTGCCCAGCCTTCAGGGCGGATGGTTCACCACCGAAGACCCCGGCCGCATCAACGCCTTTAATGCACGCTACCGGTCAAGCAATGGCGCGGCGCCGCATGCTCTTGCCTCGGGCGCCTATGACGCGATGGCGGCCATCGGCACTCTGGCAGCCGCCGGTAACCGCAATGCGCTGAACGTTCGGGGCCTGACCCGTGGCCAGGGGTTCGAAGGTGCCGCAGGCATCTTCCGCCTGCTTCCGAACGGCACGGTCGAGCGTGGCCTTGCCATCGCCCGCGTCACCAACAATTCGATGGTCGTGATCGACCCGGCGCCGCGCAGCTTTGGCGGCTCCTGATCCTCGAAACCAGACCGAAATGGATGCGCCGGACATGTTGATCTGTCCGGCGCTTGCCATTTTTGATGCGTCATCGGTCCTTGATCGGATCACTTCACCGGAAGACAGCACCGAAGGCGCCGCGCTAAGGGCGCACACAGTTACTTGCCTGTCGGATGCGCGCAAGGCCGGGCGCGCAGCAATTGAAGGCGCCCTGAAAGACCGACCATTCGCTTCGGAGGCCGCTGTGCGATCGTACGCGTGGCTGACCGACCAGCTGGTGCGCACAGCGTGGGAAGTCGCGACGCAGCATCTGCACCCCCTGCCGATTCCGAGCGAAAACGAACGTCTGTCTGTGCTGGGCGTCGGCGGCTACGGCAGGGGCGAAATGGCCCCGCATTCAGACGTTGATCTTCTGTTCCTCACGCCATGGAAGATCAGCCCTCGCGCCGAGAGCGTCATCGAATCGATGCTCTACATCCTTTGGGATTTGCGGCTCAAGGTCGGCCATGCGAGCCGCACCATCAAAGATTGCCTGCGGCTTGGGGCCGAGGATTTCACCATCCGCACCGCCATGCTGGAAAGCCGCTGGATCACCGGCGACGAGGCGCTGGCCGAAACCCTGACCGAGCGTTTGCGCACCGATCTGTTCGACGGCAGCGAAAAGCAGTTCGTGGCAGCCAAGCTGGACGAACGCCAGACGCGCCTGCAACGTAACGGCGGGCAGCGATACCTGGTCGAGCCGAATGTCAAAGAAGGCAAGGGCGGGCTGCGCGATCTGCAATCGCTGTTCTGGATCACCAAGTATGTCTACAAGACCGACAACCCCCTGCACCTCGTGGAACGCGGCGTCTTTCGGCTGGATGAATTCGAAACCTTCGAACGCGCGCACCGCTTTTTGTGGGCGACCCGGTGTCATTTGCACCTTGCGGCAGGTCGTGCGACCGAACAGCTGACCTTTGACATGCAGGTCGAGGTGGCGGAACGGATGGGATATTCGGACACCGCCGGGCGGCGCGGGGTCGAGCATTTCATGCAGGACTATTTCCGCCACGCCACCAAGGTGGGCGAGTTGACGCGCATTGTCCTGACGTCTCTCGAAGCGGACCAAGCAAAGGATGCACCACTGCTCACGCGGCTGCTGACCCGCAAGCCCAAGCTGCGCGACGGCTATGTCCTGGTCAACAACCGCCTGGCCCTGACCAATCCGCGCACCTTTCTTGCCGACAACCTGAACATCCTGCGCATCTTTGAAGAG
The DNA here is from genome assembly GCA_020629995.1 of Pseudaestuariivita sp. Taxonomy (GTDB): domain Bacteria; phylum Pseudomonadota; class Alphaproteobacteria; order Rhodobacterales; family Rhodobacteraceae; genus Pseudaestuariivita. Next base: position 15,913 of record JAHDCH010000018.1, read on the forward strand.
GCCCTGCGGTCGGGTTACCTGCTGCATCCCGATGCGATGCGACTGATCCAGGCCAATCTGCACCGGATCGACGATGATCTGCGCGCCTCTCGCGATGCGCAAAAGATTTTTCTGAACACGCTGCTGAAATACGGCAACCCCGAACGTGCCCTGCGGCGGATGAACGAGCTGGGCGTGCTGTCGGCCTTTATCCCCGAATTCGAACCCATCGTCGCGATGATGCAGTTCAACATGTACCATTCGTACACGGTGGACGAACACACGATCCAGACGATCCGCAACCTCGCACAGATCGAACATGGTGAGCTGGTCGAAGAGTTGCCCGTCGCCAGCCAGGCGCTGCAGGACGGGCTGGACCGCAAGGTGATCTATGTCGCGCTGTTGCTGCATGACATCGGCAAGGGCCGTGATCAGGACCATTCGGTTCTGGGCGCGCAGATCGCGCGGACAGTGGCTCCGCGCCTTGGTCTGAACAAGGCGCAGTGCGAGACGGTGGAATGGCTGGTGCGCTATCATCTGCTGATGTCGGACATGGCGCAAAAGCGCGACATCGCCGACCCGCGAACCGTGCGCGACTTTGCCAAGGCCGTGCAGACGGTCAAACGGTTGGACCTGCTGACCGTGCTGACGGTGTGCGACATCCGTGGTGTCGGGCCGGACACGTGGAACAACTGGAAAGCAACGCTGATCCGTGCGCTTTACCGTCAGACACGCCGCGCTCTCGAAGAAGGGATGGAGGCGCTCACCCGCGAGAACCGCGGCGCTGACGCCAAGCGCGAATTGCGCGATGCGCTGCCGGATTGGCAAGGCAAGGACCTGCGGGCCGAGATTGCCCGCCATTACGATCCCTACTGGCAAGGTCTGCATGTCACCGCCCATGCCGCGTTCGCCCGGATGTTGCGCGACCTTCCGGATGACGAGATCCGCATCGACCTGCACCCCGACGATGACCGCGACGCGACCCGCGCGTGCTTTGCCATGGCCGACCATCCCGGCATCTTTGCCCGCCTGGCCGGCGCACTGGCGCTGGTGGGCGCCAATGTGGTCGATGCGCGCAGCTTTACCACCAAGGACGGCTATGTGACCTCGGCCTTCTGGCTGCAGGACATCGAAGGCAAACCTTACGAAGCCTCGCGCCTGCCGCGCCTGTCGTCGATGATCCAGAAAACCCTGCGCGGCGAAGTTGTTGCCCGCGAGGCGATCAAATCGCGCGACCAGCTGAAAAAGCGCGAAAAGGCGTTTTCGGTGCCCACGTCGATCACCTTCGACAACGAAGGGTCCGACATCTACACCATCATCGAAGTCGACACCCGAGACCGCCCGGGCCTGTTGTACGACCTGACGCGGACGATGACGGATGCCAACATCAACATCTTTTCTGCCGTGATCGCCACCTATGGCGAGCAGGTTGTCGACACGTTCTATGTCAAGGACATGTTCGGGCTGAAGTTCTATTCCGAGAGCAAGCAGCGCACGATCGAACGACGCCTGCGCGAGGCGATAAGCCAGGGCGCCAAACGCGCCGCAGACCAGACCTAGGCGCGCGCGCTGCATTTGTTTATGGCTGGATCGCCTGATCCATAAACAGAACAGATCGCCATGACCTTTGAACAGCTACGAACCTTTCTGTGGGTTGCGCGCCTTGGCGGGTTTCGCCGTGCGGCGGACAGGCTGCACCTGTCGCAACCCGCCGTGTCCACGCGGATCGCCAAACTGGAAGACGAGCTGCAGGTCGGCCTGTTCGAACGCGGTACGGGAGATCTCGTGCTCACGAAACACGGCCAGCAATTGCTGGCCTATGCCCAGCAGATGCTGTTCGTCGAAGAACAGATCAAGGCACGCGTGGCCAACCCCTCTGAAACCGAAGGCCTGCTCCGCATCGGTGCCGCCGAAACCGTGGCGCAGGCGTGGTTGCCGGATTTTCTGCAGGCACTGGCCGCGACCTATCCCCGCCTGGACGTGGACCTGACCGTCGACATCTCGGTCAATTTGCGCACCGCCCTTCTGGAACGGCGGTGTGACCTTGTGTTCCTCATGGGGCCGGTGTCCGAATATTCTGTCCGGAACATCGATCTGCCCGGTTTTGAGCTGGGCTGGTATTGCGCCGCCGGGATGCACGACGTGGACCTGACCACCCGGCCCGTCATTTCCTATTCCAGCAAGACGCGCCCCTACCGCGAGCTGACAACCGAGCTTGCGCGGCGCATCGGCCCAAAGATGCGGGTGTTTTCCTCGGCCTCGCTGTCCGCGAACATGCGCATGATCGCCGCCGGAATCGCGGTCGGGCCTTTGCCCCGGCTTCTTGCGCAGCCGATGGTGACGTCTGGCGAGATTCGCGCCTTTGATCCCGGGTTCACGTTGCCAGCCCTTGAATTCACGGCCTCATTTCTTGCCGAACCGCACAGCTTTGTCATTGAAAACACGTGCGAAATGGCACGCGATGTGGCGGCGGGCTGGCACAGCTAGTATCCATTTTTTCTATCGCACAAGATAGAAAATGATAATTTGATTGGATATGACAGGCCATGTCACGCTGCATGGCATGACAAGAGCCGCTTCTGATCACGCCTCCTCGCGCAGCGCTGCCGCATTACGGCAAGACATCCGCGCAGGCCGGCACGTCAGCCATACGGCGGGTCTTGCGCCCGGGAAGCTCCAGTGCAACCTCGCCATTCTCCCGGAAAGGTTTG
>JAHDCH010000338.1 GCA_020629995.1 Pseudaestuariivita sp.
CGCGCGGCGAAGGTGTGGCCGATGACGAGGCCTATGATCTGGGCAAGGGCGCGGGCTTTTACGTCAACGCGACCGAGGCGCCCTGGGCGCCGCATTTCAACATGTGGGATTACGTGGCAACCGAGCTGCCCGCGCTGGTAGGGAAGCATTTCGCACTGGATATGGAGCGTCAGGCGATCACCGGCCATTCCATGGGCGGCCACGGCGCTTTGACCCTCGCGATGGGCCTCAAGGGCCGTTACCGGTCCGTGTCGGCTTTTGCGCCCATCTGCAACCCCACCGCTGGCGACTGGGGCCGCAAACAGCTGACGGCCTACCTTGGTGCGGATGAGAGCACCTGGGCCGCCCATGACGCAACGCTCCAGATGGAGGCGGTCGGCTTTGACGGTCCCATCCTGTGCGACACCGGCACGTCCGACCAGTTCCGCGACCTCTTGATGCCGGAAGCGCTCGCATCTGCGGCGGCCAAGCGGCGGCAAGAGGCCACCCTGCGCCTGCAAAAGGGCTATGATCACAGCTACTTCTTTGTCTCGACCTTTATGGAGGATCACGTCTCCTTCCATGCCGAGGCGCTGTATTCTTGACCCTCTGGATCGACGCCGACGCATGCCCGGTCAAGGCCGAGGCCGAACGTGTGGCGACGCGCCACAAGGTGCCGATGAAGCTTGTGGCCAATGGCGGGCTGCGCCCTTCGCAAAACCCTTGGGTCGAGGTGGTGATCGTGGCCGAAGGGCTCGACGTGGCGGATGACCATATCGCGGGCAGCTGCGGCCCCGGCGATGTGGTGGTGACCGCTGATGTGCCGCTGGCCGCGCGCTGTGTCGCCGCCGGGGCCGCTGTGATCAGCCATGATGGCGAAAGGTTCACCCCCGCCAACATCGGCTCCAAACTGGCCACGCGCGACCTGATGACCGAAATGCGCTCGGCCAATCCTCTGTCGCAAGGCGGGGGCGGGCGGCCATTTTCCAAGGCCGACCGGTCGCGTTTTCTGAACGCCCTGGAACAGGCGATGCGCTCGGCTCAGGTGTAGGATGGGTCTTCATGACCCATCTTTTTCCGAAGGGTCGCAAACAGGCCAGACGGCCCGGAGCTGAGCGCGCACCCTCGTTCCCATGACCTCGTCCAGCTCAAACCTGCGTGGCGCGGCCTGTGCCTCTGTCGCCGTGCTATTCTTTGCGACCATCGACAGCACCATCAAGTTCCTGTCGGACACCTATGCCCTGCATCAGGTTGTCCTGATCCGGTCGATGATCGGCATGGCCGTTTTCCTTTTGGTGATCATGCCGTTCTCGGGCGGGTGGCGGGTGTTTGTCACGCATCGGCTGGGCCTGCATGTCCTGCGCGGTGCCTGCGTGGTGTTTGCCAATCTGACATTCTTTCTGGGGCTGGCCGAGATTCCGATCGCCGATGGGGTGGCGATCTTTTTCGTCTCTCCCCTGCTGATCACCATCATGTCGGTGGTGTTTTTGGGCGAACGTGTCGGCCCCTGGCGTTGGGCGGCCGTGGGCATGGGGCTGATCGGCGTGATCATCATGGTCCGCCCCGGCACCGGCAGCTTTCAATCAGCGGCCCTGTTGCCTTTGCTGGCTGCGTTCGGATACGCCTTCCTGTCGATCCTGACGCGCAAGATCGGCACCACCGAATCCGCCGCGACCATGACCGCCTATATCCAGATCGTGTTCATCGCTGTCTGTGCGGTCTCGGGCCTGATCCTGGGCGATGGCCGGTTTGCCGGAGCCGAGCGGCCCGCGCTGGATTTCCTGTTGCGTGCCTGGCCGCCCCTTGAGCTTGCCGATTGGTGGCTGTTCGTGCTGATCGGTGCCGGCAGCTGCTTTGGCGGGTTCTTTATCAGCCAGGCCTACCGGCTGGGCGAGGCGGGTTTTGTCGCGCCGTTCGAATATGTTGCGATGCCCATGGCCGTCCTGACCGGCTGGCTGATCTTTGGCGATCTGCCCGATGCGGCGGGTTGGCTGGGGATTGCGCTGATCGTGGGCGCGGGGCTGCTGCAATTGTGGCGCGAGACGGTGAATGCCCGTCGCCTTGCCGCCGATGCGCCCACGCTGCGGCGCAGTTGAACCTTGCGCCGTGGCTTGGGATAGTGCCGGCAAAGGAGCGCGCCCCAATGCCAACCACAGCCGTCGTGTTCGACATCGGCAATGTCCTGATCGAATGGCAGCCCGAGCGGCATTACGATGCTGTGATCGGCCCCGACCGCCGCCGCGCTCTGTTCCAGGCGGTCGACCTGCACGACATGAACAACGACATCGACCTGGGCGCGGATTTCCGCACCCGTGTCTATGACGAGGCCGACCGCTGGCCGGATTGGCGGGCCGAGGTTCGCCTGTGGCACGACGCATGGCTTGATCTGGCCGGCCCTCCGATCGACCATTCCTTGCGCCTGCTTCGGGCGTTGCGGGCGCGCGGGGTGCCTTGCCTGGCTTTGTCGAATTTCGGCATCGGCACCTTTGCCATTGCCGAGGAAAAGTGGCCATTTCTCAAAGAGTTCGATCAGCGCTACATCTCGGGGCACATGGGGCTGGTGAAACCTGATCCCGCCATTTACGCCGCGGTTGAACAGGCCTGCGGCCTTGCCCCCAAAGAGCTGCTCTTTGCCGATGACCGGGCCGAAAACATCGCCGCCGCGGCCGCCCGCGGATGGCAGACGCATCTGTTTGACGGGCCTTCCGCCTTTGCCGCGCGGCTGGTCGCCGAAGGCCTTTTGACCGAAGGAGAAGCGCAATGACCGCGCTGCCGTTCATCTCGTTCGCCGAGGCGGATCCGCTGCTGGACTGGCGCGCACTTGGCGCCGCTTTCGAGGCCGGGCACGCCCGCCCCAAGGCCGAGATTGCCGACACGTTCCTGTACCGCGATCCCGACACGCTGCTGTCGCGGGCGGCCTGGATCGACGGGCTGGGGCTGGCGGTGAAATCGGCCACGGTGTTTCCGGGCAAAA
>JAHDCH010000339.1 GCA_020629995.1 Pseudaestuariivita sp.
GTCATCATGCTGCACATGCTGCGCTCGATGTACGACCTGCTGCGCGAGGGCGTGTTCTACAACCGTCAGGTGATGTTCAAACAACGCCGGACGCGGGATGTTCTTCTGGACCAGCACCGCGCGATCAACACCGCGCTTCAGCGCCGCGATGGCGCCGGCGCGCGGGCCGCGATCGAGGCGCATCTGGACTATGTCGAAACCGCCCTGCGCGACCAGCAGCGCGCCGACCGCAACGAGGTTGTCGCGCGCCAGCGCTTTGCCCATGAAAACGGTGGCTGACACGAAAAAACCCGGCCCATGGCGGACCGGGTTTTTCGTACTTCATGTCGGGTCTGATCAGTGCAACCGCGCGTCGACCTCGCCAATCGCGTCGGTGATCATCTGATCCGCGTCCTTGGCCGTCAGCTGTTGCGCCACGACGTCTCGTGCTGCCGCGATGGCCACGGTCACAGCCTGATCTCGCACTTCCTTGACCGCCGCAGCCTCTGCGCTGGCGATCTGGTCTTCGGCGGCGGCCAGACGGCGCTGGATCGATGCTTGCAGGTCTGCCTTGGCCTGTTCGGCCGCTTCGGCTGCGTCCCGCTTCGAGCTTTCCACAATCCGCTGCGCCTGCTCCTGCACTTCGGCCTGCTTGCGCTCGTACGAGGCCAGAACGGCCTGCGCCTCTTCGCGCAGGGCGCGGGCTTCGTCCAGGTCGTCGCGAATGCCCTCGGCGCGCTTGTCCAGCATCCCGCCCAGCATCTTGAAGACGCCGAAATATACCAGGATGCCGATGAACAGCAGGAACGCGATCAGGACGATAAAGTCCGTGTTCTTGAGCGAGAAAAAGGGCTTGTCCCCCGCCGCAAGCGCCGGGCCCGCGGTAAGAGCAGCTGTGCTTGCGCCCAGCAGGATGGATTTGATCGACATGCCCATCACCCCTTCATCCGTGCGGCCACGGCCGCGTTGATCGCTTTTGCGTCGGCCTTGCCGCCCAGCACGCCGACCAGTTCGCCCGCCGTGTCGGTGGCCACTGTCTTGATGCTGTCGACGGCGCCTGCGCGGATCTCGTCGATGGCCTTTTGCGATTCAGCGGCGCGGGCCGCGATTTCGGCGTCGGCCTTTTCCATGGCCACGTCCAGGTCGGCCTGGATATCAGCCTTGGCCTTGGCGACGATCTCCTGCGCTTCTGCGCGGGCATCGGCCAGAGCCTTGTTGTAATTCTCTTCCGCCGTGACGGCCGCCTTTTTCAGCTCTTCCGCCTTGGCCAGGTCATTCGTGATCGTGCCCCTGCGCTCGGCCAGAACCGACGCGATGCGCGGCAGCGCGATGCGGCTGAGGATCATGTAGATCACGATCAGCGTCACGACGAGCCAGAAGATCTGGTGCCCGAAGGTGCTGATATCCAGCTGCGGCAAGCCGCTTTCGACTTTTTCCGCTGTGCTTGTCTCGGTCGCCATGGGCGTCCTCCGTCTCGGTCGTCAGGTCGGTCCCAGAGGGTGGCGCATCCGGCGCCACCCTCCGCGTAAGGATCGGCCTTGGGTCTTAGACGGCGAACATCAGCAGAAGCGCGACGAGGAACGAAAAGATCCCCAGCGCTTCGGCGAATGCGATGCCGATGAAGAGCGTCGCGGTCTGGCCGCCAGCGGCCGACGGGTTGCGCAGTGCGCCCGCGAGGAAGTTGCCAGCAACGTGGCCCACACCGATGGCAGCTGCGCCCGAGCCGATGGCTGCGAGGCCTGCGCCGATGAATTGGCCCATTTGTGCGATATCGCCTTCCATGATCTTTCTCCTTACGATGGAATTGCGTTGGTATGCGTAGGATGGGTGCTCGGCACCCATCTGTGTTTAGTGATGCGGGTGCAGTGCGTCCTTGAGATACACGCAGGTCAGGATGGTAAAGACATAGGCCTGGATAAAGGCCACCAGCACCTCAAGACCGTAGATCGCCGTCACGCCCAGCACCGCGATCGGTGCCACGGCCGTGACCTGAGCAAAGCCCGCGAAAACCTTCAGAACCGCGTGGCCCGCCATCAGGTTGCCCGCCAGACGGATCGAGTGGCTGACCGGGCGCACAAAGTACGAGATCACCTCGATCAGTGCCAGGATCGGGCGCAGCGGCAGCGGCGCGCTCGACACCCAGAACAGGCTCAGGAACCCCATGCCGTTCTTGATAAAGCCAATCGCCGTCACCGCGATGAACACGCCAAAGCCCAGCACCGCCGTCACCGCGATATGCGACGTGGTGGTGAACGACATCGGGATCAGGCCCAGAAAGTTGGCGAACACGATGAACATGAACAGTGTCATGATGTAGGGGAAGTACTTGATCCCGTCCTTGCCGGTCACGTCCTCGACCATCTGGTAGACAAAACCGTAGGCCAGCTCGGCAATCGACTGGGTGCGCGACGGGATGATCGCGCGGCGCGAGGTGCCCAGCACCATCAGCGCAAACACGCACAGCACGGCAAGGGCCAGCCACAGCGTCACGTTGGTGAACGAAAAGACGCCCACGCCACCGTCGCCAAAGAGCGGTTTGACGATGAACTGGTCCATCGGGTGGAACTCAAGCGCGCCGCCTTTTGCCTCGTCCGCCATGGATACTGGCCCTTCCTTATCTCTCACCCGGCTCTTGCGTGCCGGTCTCGTCTCGGTTCTGGAACTCCTTGGCGGTGCGCATCATCACGTTGATGCCCGCGGCAAAGCCCAGCAATACAAACAGGATCAGAAAGATCGGCATCGTGCCGAACAGGCTGTCCAGCCCGTATCCAATCCCCAGGCCAATCATCAGACCGGCCACCAATTCCGTCACCATCCGCCAGCCCAGTTCCGAGCCTTTGGTGGGGTCCTGCCGCGCCTCTTTCGGCGCGTCGCGGTCCTTCAGCGCCTGTATCCTCTGGTCGAGGTCGGCCAGTTTCTGGCTGTCATCCGGGCGCGTCACGGGGCCACGGGGCTCCCATCTGGTTTCG
>JAHDCH010000340.1 GCA_020629995.1 Pseudaestuariivita sp.
CCACCCCCGCGATCCGCAAGGGCCGCAAATATGACGACGTGCTGGCCGGCGCGCGGCAGGTCTTTATGGCGGACGGGTTCGAAGGGGCAAGCGTCGACGACATCGCGCGCGCGGCGGGCGTGTCCAAGGCCACGCTATACAGCTATTTCCCCGACAAGCGCCTGTTGTTCATCGAGGTCGCGACAACCGAATGCCAGCGGCAGGCGGAAACCGGCATGAACGAAATCGACATGTCCGCCCCGCCGCGCGAAGTGCTGTGCAAGACGGGCAAACATTTCCTGTCGTTCATCCTGACCCGCTTTGGCCAGCAGATCTTTCGCATCTGCGTCGCCGAAAGCGACCGGTTCCCCGAGATCGGGCAAGCCTTTTACGCTTCCGGGCCGATGCTGGTGCGCGGCGCCATGATTCAGTACATGGAAGGCGCAATGGCACGCGGCGAGTTGAAGATCGACGACATCGACCTGGCCGCCGACCAATTCCCCGAACTGTGCAAATCCGACCTGTGGACCAAGGTTGTCTTTGGTATCCAGACGACATTTTCGCCCGAGGAAATCGACCGCGTCGTGGATGGCGCTGTCGACACGTTCATGGCCCGCTACGGCGCCTGATCCAGCCCCAGCCGGCGCGAGCCCGCCCAAAGCAGCACCCACAGCACCCCCCCGGCCGCCGCATAGGCCAAGAGCACGCCCTGCAGCGCGGCATAGGACAAGGCCGCGCCCCGTTCGGCCCAGAAGGCGGCGATGAACAGCGACCCGGAAAAAGCAAGCCGCGCCACCAGGCTGACCAATGACAGATAGGTGGCACGGGTGCTGTCCGGGATCAGAGGATGGATGCGGGCGGTCACAAAGGCCCGGGCGAGCGAATCCGGCACTTTGCGCAGCAACAGAAACAGGATCGCACCGGCGGCGTTGGTCAGAGCCAGCACCAGCGTCAACGCCACATGCGCGCCAAGATAGGCCAGAAACAACCGCCGCAGCCCCAACCGCGCCCGCACGGGTCCGGCAGCCCAGGTGGCCAGCACCGACAAGGCCATCATCGCCGCGGTGACAATGCCGCTGACAATGGGCGCTTCGCCCGCAAGGCCGATCCCGGACAGCGCCGAAGCGATGTAGGGCTGACCGAATACAAACGGGATGTGGCCCAGGGCGTACGTGCCGACAACCAGCGCCATCAGCCACAGCAGCACAGGCTGGCGCAGCGCCGCGCCCAGGGCCCGAAGGCGTGCGCCTTCGCCAAGCGCGCCATCGGTCCCGGGTCCGTCTTGATCCAGACAAAGGACCAGCGCGAGCTGAGCGGCAAAGGCCAGGGCCGTTGCAGCAAAGGGCAATGCCGGATCGGCCTGCGCCATGATCCCGCCCGCCACAGCCGACACGGCCAGCCCCGCAAAGCTGTAGCGCCACGCGATCAGCTCTTGCGTTTCGATGTCATCGCCTCGGCCCGCGCGGGACAACGCTTCGTAGAGCAGCGCCGTGTCAGTGCCCGAAGCAAAGGCACCGCCCGCGCCGATCAGCACCAGCCCCGCGCCAAACGCCAAGGCACCCGAGCCTGCATAGATCAAAACACATCCAAGCCCCCCGCACAGCGCCGAGGCCACCAACGTGCGCCGCCGTCCGATCCGGTCGGACAGATAGCCGGACGGCACCTCGAGCAATGTGATCGACAATTCCAGAAGCGCATACAGAGCAACCGCTTCGGCCCCCGAAAGGACATCCTGAAAGTACAAGAACCACACTGCCTGCCAGAACAGCAGATTTTGCGAAAACTTGTACCAGCGGTACAGGCCTATGGTGCGGGACACTGCCATGGCGCCAGCCTAGCACGCATGGGCGGCGGCGCTATCCCTGCTGAGCGAGACTCGCGACAAACGGTGCCGTGGCCGCGTCGAACCGCGCGATATCAACCGACGCGCGCGCCATCAGCTGTGCCCCTTCCACCAGCGCAAGGACGCTTTCCGCCTCGCGTTCGGGCCGGCCGTGAGCGGACAGTGCTGCGCGCAGCCACCCCAGAACACCGGTGTGAAAAGCCGCGAGCGCGTCCAGAACATCGTCATCCAGGCTGCTGCGCCCGGCGCTGAAGGCAACGCACAGACACAGCGCCTGCCCGTCCTGCGCAGCCTCGCGGTAAAGATCGACGAACCGCTCGAGGCACCGGCGCGGCGTGGCCGAGGTTTCGGCGATTTCAGTAAGCGCGTCGGCAATGCGTTCGTTGTAGCGCAGGATCAGCGCCTGGGACAATTTTGCCTTGGTCGCAAAGTGGTGGTGGACGCTGGGCTTGGCGATCTGCGCGTGGCGCGCAAGATCGGCAAAGCTGAACGCGTCAAACCCGCGCGAACGCGCAAGCTCTTCGGCCCGGTCAAGAAGTTTGGTGCGCATGTTCATGGCGTCCTACCTATCATTAGGTAGAAACGCTCACAAGGCCTAGTCGCGGCGGCGCACCATCAGTTGATTGCCGTCTTTGCGGGTCTCGAACCGCTTGAGCGCCTGAATCAGGTCACTCAGCTTGCGCTTGCCATAGCTGCGCGTGTCAAAGTCGGGCGCGTCGGCCTGGATATACTGGCCCAGCTGGCCCAGCGCGTACCATTCGTCGTCCTGGTCGATCTTTTCCATGGCGTTCAGGATCAGCGGGATTGCATCCTTGGCGTCGCGCTTGGACGCCGGCGCGGGCGCCTTGTCGTCTTTGGACGCGGGGGCGGGCTCATCCACGATGTTTTCGATCAGGATGAACCGGTTGCAGACGTTGCGCAGTGCCTCGGGGGCCTTGGCCTCGCCAATGCCGATCACGTCCAGCCCCTGTTCGCGGATGCGGTTGGCCAGCGCGGTAAAGTCGCTGTCGGACGACACCAGCACAAACCCGTCGAACCGGCCCGAATGCAGGATGTCCATCGCGTCGATCACCAGCCCGATGTCGCTCGCGTTCTTGCC
>JAHDCH010000341.1 GCA_020629995.1 Pseudaestuariivita sp.
TGAACAGCGCGTCGGGCACGACGCACAGAACGGCGATCAGCGTGATCAAAAGGCCCCGGGATTGGTCAGTCATACCGCAGCCCTAGCCGCAAATGCCGCCCGTCACAAAACATTTGGCAAGCGGCAGGGTCATGGCGCACACTTGGGCAGCACTCCGGCAAAAGGACCGCAGCATGTTCCGCTTTATCCGTTTCCTTGTCACCCACGGCATCGCGCTGGCCATCGGCTTTGCGCTTGGGGTGTATCTGTTGCCGATCCTGACCGCGCCCAAGGGGCCGGATGCCGCCCAGCTGGATGCCATGGCGGCCGAGGCGGTCTATACCGCCGAGCTCACGCGCGAGCTGCGCGGGTCGGACTTCCTGCATTGGGGGGAAGGCACGATCAGCGTCACGCCAACCCAGATCGTGCACAAGGGCAAACTGGCTCCGGGCCCGGATTACAAGCTGTACCTGGTGCCGGAATTTGTAGAGCACGAAGACGAGTTTGACCCGATCAAGGCGCAAAGCGTCATCGTCGGCGACGTGAAGACGTTTGACGGCTTCATCCTCGACATCCCCGAAGGGATCGATCTCGAGGCCTATACCACCGTGCTGGTCTGGTGCGAGGCGTTTGGCGAATTCATCACCGCCGGCACGTACCGCTGAGCTGACGGGTCAGACCCGGCGCAGGGCCAGCGCGACGCCTTGCGTGACCCCTGCAGAGGCCAGCGCGCGAAAGGCCTTGTGATCGCCAACGCGCCGAGCGGCCTCACCCACCAGCCGTGCACCGGTCATGGCGGCGGGGTGGCCCAGCGTCAGCGTGCTGCCTTCAGGCAAAACCTGTTCCGAGAATGGATCAAACCCCAGCTCCCGGCATACGGCAACGGCCTGCGCCGCCGAGGCTGCGGCCATTTCGAACAGATCGAAATCATGCGGCACAAGGCCAAGCCGCGCGCACAGCTTTTCGGTTGCCGCGACGGGGCCGACCCCGGCCTGGCTTGCGGCGGCAGTCGCGCTGCCCAGATATTCGGCCAGAGGCATCAGCCCATGGCGCGCGATCCCCTGTTCCGAGGCCAGCAAAACCACCGCGGCGCCCGTGGCCATGGGCGCCAGCAGATCACCCTCGCGGGTGCGCGTCATCTCGGGCGGGGCGGGCACATCCGCGCTCAGCGCCGGGGCCGGAGACACGGTCCGCGGATCGACCCGCGCCGGGGGATGCGCCTCGCGGGCAAAGCGATCGATTTCGGATTGGGTGACGCCATGCGCCTGCATGATGCCCGCCAGCCGCGCTTCGGCCGCCGGGGGGCGCGGGCCTGCATGATCGGCGCCGCCTGCCAGCACCAGATGGCCTTCTCCGCATTGTATCTGCCGGGCACCAAGGATGACCGCATCCAGCCCGGACGCGCACCCGCGATCCACGCACAAGCCCGGCACCTGCGGCGGCAATCCGGCCAGCTTGGCGGCCTGTCGCGGCAAAGACAGGGGCGCGGATGTATCCGGCAGCCGGCTTCCCAGGATCAGTTGGTCAAGCCGCGTCCAGTCGGCATCACTGGCGTCCCGCTGCACGGCATTAAGCGTCAGCGCGACCAGCTCGGACAGAGAAACGGTGCCCAATGGGCCCCCTGCCTGATCGATCGGAGTGCGCGCATACCCACACACAAATACCCGGCGCGGCGCCGTCATCTAAACAATCCCCACTCACCTGCCGCCTTGCGTGACACAGGTGGGGCGGGGCTGTCCAGCGTCGTTTACGCCAAGCCTGTGTAGCGGGCGATGGCCGCCCGGGTGCCATCCTGCCAGATCATGGCCAACCAGCGGGCAAAGGCCGGGGCAAAAACGGTGTCCTCGGCCAGGTCGCCATACAGATGCGCCTGCTCCAGCCACGCGGCAGGGCGGGTCTGGGCCGCACAGGCGGCCACAGTCAGATTTGCCCAATCCGGATCGTTCGGTTCAATCTTGCTGCCGTCTTCGCGGGTGCCCGCGCACATGCGCGCCCAGAGCGCTTCGGTCAGGGCAAGCCCTTCGACAGAGCGGCCCGCCGCCAGAGCATCGCGCACGCTGGGCAACAGGAACCCGGTGTGCCGGGACGACCCATCAAAGGCCACGCGGCGCGTGGTGTCGCGAATCTCGGGATTGGCAAAGCGGCCCGAGATCAGAGTGACGTAGTCGGGCGCGCTCATTTCCGGAACGGGCGCAACCAGCGGCGCGATCTCGCGCTGCTGGACCGCGTCGAACAGCCCCCGGACCGACGGATCCGCCATGCAATCGGCAATCGTGTCGCACGACAACAGCTCGCCCGCGTTGGCCAGAACCTGATGCCCGCCATTCAGCACCCGGATCTTCATCTTTTCGTACAGCGGCACATCGTCCGAAAAGATCGCACCCACGCGGTTCCAGTCCGGGCGGCCGGCGCAAAAGTCATCCTCGATCACCCATTGGCGAAAGTTTTCGTGGGTCACGGGGGCGGCGTCCTCGATCCCGTGATCGTGGGCCAGGGCAATCTCGGCCGGGCCCGTGGCCGGCACGATGCAATCGACCATCGCGTTCGGAAAGGCGCCATGCGCATCGATCCAGTCGGCCAGGCCCGCGTCTGTCAGGCGTGCAAGACCGGTGACCACCGCGCGCGCGATATGGCCGTTGCCTTGCAGGTTGTCGCAGCTTTGCACGGTAAACGGCGCATGGCCCGCCGCACGGCGCGATGCCAGAGCCGCCACGATGGCCCCAAAGGCGGTGCGCGGCGTGTCGGGATGCGCGACGTCGTGCTGGATATCGGGATGTCCCGTGTCAAACGCGCCGGTCACCGGATCGAGGAAATAGCCGCCTTCGGTGATCGTCAGCGCCACGATGCGGATGCGCGGATCGCTCATGCAGGCGACAAGTGGCGCGTTGCCCTCTTCCACGGGCAGAAAGTCGATCATCGACCCGATCACCTCGACCGATCC
>JAHDCH010000342.1 GCA_020629995.1 Pseudaestuariivita sp.
GTAGAAGGCATAGTGCAGGTTGTAGACGACCTTGTTGTTCATCGTCCCGCCGAATTGCGGGTGCGGATGCAGCACGATGGCGATCGGAGCGTCGCGGTCCTTTTGCGGGTGGTAACGGCCTTCGAGGCGGCCTTCGGGTCCGGGGAAAATGACCTCGGGCATGGTGGTGGTGTCCCCTTTGCTGGTGTGCCCTGCGCGGCGGCGGTTGACGCAGCCTGCGCGCACATCTTAGAATGGTTCTAAATCTCTGCCTCGCGCGGCTGCGGGGCTGGAGCGGACATAAGCGCAAAGCGCCGGGTCGTCAATCATGGCCCGGGCCGCGTGCGGGCGTGTGGGGACGGCTGTGAAGTTATCGACCAAGGGCAGATATGCGATGGTTGCGCTGGCGGATATCGCGCTGCAGCCGGGCGCCGAGCTGGTGTCGCTGGGAGATATAGCCAGGCGCCAGGATGTGAGCCTGCCGTACCTCGAGCAATTGTTCGTCAAGCTGAGGCGCGCCGGTCTTGTCGAGTCGGTCCGGGGGCCGGGCGGAGGATACCGGCTGGCAAAGTCAGCTTCGGATATCCGGGTGGTGGACGTGCTGTCGGCGGTCGACGAGACGGTGAACGCCATGCACAAGGGTGCGGGCGCCAGCGGAGCGCAATCGGGCAGCCGGGCGCAATCGCTGACCAACCGCCTGTGGGAAGGGTTCAGCGCGCATGTCTACGTCTTTTTGCACCAGACGCGCCTGTCGGACGTGATCGAGAACGAGCTCGCCCCCTGTCCGGCGGTGCCGCATCTGTTTGAAATGGTGGACGAGTGACAGGCCGAAGGACCGGGGCGCTGCCCCGGACCCCGCCATATTTGGAAAGAGAAGAAGACGTGAGCCGGGTGTATTTGGACTGGAATGCGACAGCGCCGCTGAGGCAGGAGGCCAGAGACGCGATGATCGCGGCGATGGACGTCGTGGGCAATCCGTCGAGCGTGCATGCAGAGGGCAGAGCGGCCAAGGCCTTGGTTGAAAAGGCCCGGGCGCAGGTGGCCGACCTGGTTGGTATTGAACGCAACGAGGTGGTGTTTACCAGCGGAGCCACGGAAGCGGCCGCACTGGCTTGCGCCGGGCGGAAGGTTGCCTGCGCGGATGTGGAGCACGATGCGGTTGTGGCGCATCAGGACAGCGCGCTGGGCGTGCAGGCCAACGGAGAGCTGGAGCCGATAAAGCACATTGGCGCGGACGTGTTGGCGGTGCAGGGCGCAAATTCCGAGACAGGCGTGCTGCAGAACAACATCCGCTGGGCACAGGTGGCCTGGAGCGAAGGCGCAACGGTTCTGACGGATGCCGTGCAATTGGCTGGCAAGGTCAAGACATCGCTGGGCACGCTGGGGGCCGATTACCTGATGCTGTCGGCGCACAAGCTGGGCGGGCCGAAAGGCATAGGCGCGCTGTGCCTCAAGCTGGGTGTGGACATAGAGGCCACAATCCCGGGAGGCGGCCAGGAGCAGGGGCGGCGATCGGGCACGGAGAATGTGCTGGGCATCGTCGGGTTCGGTGCGGCTTGCGCCGCGGCGCAGAGAGAACTGGAAGCAGGTGTTTGGGCCGAGGTCGAAAAACTTAGAAACATTCTAGAAAATGCCATTGCAGCTGGCGCAGATCAGACTATTTTTGTCGGGAAAGATGCGCCAAGGCTGCCGAACACCTCGTGCTTTATCGCGCCGGGGTGGAAGGGCGAGACTCAGGTGATGGCGATGGACCTTGCGGGGTTCGCGATCTCGGCCGGGTCGGCGTGTTCCAGCGGCAAGGTCAAGGCCAGCCGCGTGTTGCGCGCGATGGGATATGATGAGGTGGAGGCGGCAAGCGCGGTGCGCGTGTCACTGGGCCCCACCACCACTGAGGATGAGGTGCTGAGGTTTGCGCAAGCGTGGCTGAAGGCACATGAAAAATACCGCGCGAAGGCCGCGTGAGGGGAGATCGAGATGTCTGCATTGGATGATGTGAAGGTCAAGGACGGGGTCGAGGAAGAAACCGTCGAGCTGGTCCAACAGGTGGGCGGTGCCTACAAGTACGGCTGGGAAACCGACATCGAGATGGAATTCGCGCCCAAGGGCCTGAACCCCGACATCGTGCGGCTGATCTCGGAAAAGAACGAAGAGCCCGAGTGGATGACCGAATGGCGGCTGGAGGCCTATGCCCGCTGGCTGGAGAAGGAAGAGCCTGATTGGGCGATGGTCGACTATCCCGAGATCGACTTTCAGGATCAGTATTACTACGCCCGCCCCAAGAGCATGGAGGTGAAGCCGAAGTCGCTCGATGAGGTCGATCCCAAGCTGCTGGCCACCTATGAAAAGCTGGGCATTCCGCTGAAGGAACAGATGATCCTGGCGGGTGTCGAAGGGGCCGAGGATATGCCCGCAGAGGGGCGCAAAGTGGCTGTGGATGCGGTGTTTGATTCTGTGTCGGTTGGCACGACGTTTCAGGCCGAGTTGAAGAAGGCGGGCGTGATCTTTTGCTCGATCTCCGAGGCGATCCGCGAGCATCCCGAGCTGGTCAAGAAGTACCTCGGCTCGGTCGTGCCGGTCTCGGACAATTACTATGCGACGTTGAACAGCGCGGTGTTCTCGGACGGCTCGTTTGTCTATGTGCCGCCGGGCGTGCGCTGCCCGATGGAGCTGTCGACCTATTTCCGCATCAATGCCGAGAACACCGGCCAGTTTGAACGCACGCTGATCATCGCCGACAAGGGCAGCTATGTCAGCTATCTGGAAGGCTGCACCGCGCCGCAGCGGGATACCTCGCAACTGCACGCGGCGGTGGTGGAAATCATCATCGAGGAAGACGCCGAGGTGAAATACTCGACCGTGCAGAACTGGTTCCCGGGCGATGAGAACGGCAAAGGCGGCATCTATAACTTTGTGACCAAGCGCGCCGATTGCCGGGGCGACC
>JAHDCH010000343.1 GCA_020629995.1 Pseudaestuariivita sp.
AAAACACGCACAAGACGTGTTCCAAAAGTGAAAGTTTGCCGCCCGAAACGGGCGATTTCGGGCGAAAACGCAACAGTTCCCGTGCTGCGTATCAGATTGGTTACGAAACCGTAAAAATGCCCTATAGTCTGCTCAAATAAGACAGGGTCGAACCCGAAAACGGGCGGCACCTGATAACGAGCAGAATGGCAGGCGAATGACCGCGAGCAGCACTGGGAGAGTGCGCGCCCTGACCCGGGCAGACCGGGACGTGTGGGCAGCGCTTTGGACCGAGTACCTGGCTTTTTACCAAAGCACGGTGCCCGCTGCGGTCTATGACACCACCTTCGAGCGGCTTCTGGGCGAAGATCCACGTGATTTCAACGCCTTGGTCTATGAACTGGACGGAACGCCCGTCGGCTTGGTGCACTACCTGTTTCATCGTCACGCCTGGAAGATCGAAGAGGTCTGCTACCTGCAGGATCTCTACGTCTCTCCGGATGCGCGTGGCACCGGCGCGGGCCGCGCACTGATCGAGGCGGTCTATGCCGCCGCCGACACCGCCCAGTCGCCGTCTGTCTATTGGCTCACTCAGGACTTCAACGCGACCGCGCGACAGCTATACGACCGGATCGGATCGCTGACGCCGTTCATCAAGTATGCGAGAGCCTGATGCGCCAGTACCGTCGTTTTATCCTGCCTTTGTACCTTTTGCTTGGCGCCTGTATGCCGGTCACCCCGGCCGAAACACCCAGCCGCGCCGCCACGGTGGCCACTGGCCTGCCCCCGATCAAGACGTTCGCAGTGCCGCGCCCGGTGCCGGCATCGCGGTCGAACACTGACATTGCCCGCGATTTCCTTGAACTGAGCTTCAAGCTGGAATCGGGCCGCGACATCCCCGTCTTTACCCGGTTCGAAGGCCCGATCAGCGTGCGCGTCACAGGCGCGCCTTCGGGCAACCTGCAATCGGACCTCAACCGCCTGCTGCACCGCCTGCGCACCGAAGCGCGGATCGACATTTCCCAGGTGCCCAGCGGCACCGGCCCCGCCAACATCACGATCGAGGCCGTCAGCCGCGCCGATATCCGCCGCGCCCTGCCGATGGCCGCCTGTTTCGTAGTGCCCAACGTCAGCAGCCTGTCCGAATACCGCCGTGTCCGCCGCACGCCCGCCGTCAACTGGCTGCGCCTGCGCAAGCGCGAAAAGATCGCCATCTTCGTGCCCAACGACTCGCCTCCGCAAGAGGTGCGCGATTGCCTGCACGAGGAACTGGCACAGGCGCTTGGCCCGCTGAACGATCTGTACCGCTTGCCGGATTCGGTGTTCAACGACGACAATGTGCACACCGTGCTGACCGGCTTCGACATGCTGATCCTGCGCGCCTATTACGATCCGGCCTTGCGCAACGGCATGTCCCGGCGCGAGGCAGCCCTGCAGATCCGCGACATTCTGGCCCGCATCAACCCGACCGGCGCGGGCCGGCCCTCGCAGCGGCTGGAACGCACGCCGCGCCTTTGGATCGAAGCGGTGCAAACCGCGCTTGGCCCCGGGGCCAAATCGGGCGAGCGCCGCCGCGCGGCCACCGAAGCGCTGCAAATCGCCAGCGCGATGGGCTGGCAGGACCACCGCCGCGCCTTTTCGCACTATGCCATGGGCCGCCTGCACCAGCTGTCGTCGCCCGAAATCGCCGAGGCGGAATTCCGCAAGGCCAACCTGTATTATTCGCAATCGAACGACACCTCGTTGCACCGCGCTTATGTCGCCTCGCAGCTGGCCGCCTTTGCCATCAGCAACAACCAGCCCGCCGTCGCTCTGGAGATGCTGGCGCCCAGTATCCGCATCGCGGCACGGCACGAAAACGCAGCCCTTCTGGCCACGTTGATGATGCTGCAGGCCGAAGCTCTGGAACTGTCGGGCCGCGCATCCGAAGCGCGCGACATTCGTATGGACAGCCTTGGCTGGGCGCGGTACGGCTTTGGCCCCGAATGGGCGGTGCGGTCCAAGCTGCGCGAGATCAGCGCGCTGAACCCGCTGAAACGCCCACGCCTCTAATGCGCCGGCCCGTTCCATGGTCCGGCCAAGCCGGAGCCATGGTATGCCTTTCGCCCTGAGCGGTCTGTTCCTCGGAGCCCTGATCGGAGCCTTTGTCGCCTGGAAGCGCAAAGGCCGAATGGTGGATATCCTCCAGTATTCAGCGGCTTATGGCATTCTCTTCGCGCTGATTGGATTGATCTGCGCGCTGATCGCCTTTCGCATGATGTCCTGAGGCATGTTCGTTCCGTTCTTTGAAACCCTGCGGCGCACCGGCGTGCCGGTTTCATTGCGCGAATACCTGACCTTTCTGGATGCCATGTCCGCCGGCATGGCCACGTATGACGCCGAGGCGTTCTACTACCTTGCCCGGGCGGCCATGGTGAAAGACGAGCGCAACCTCGACAAATTCGACCGCGCCTTTTCCGAGATGTTTGCCGGGCTCGAGAAAATCTCGCTCGATGACATGGTCTCGGCGACCGAATTGCCCGAGGAATGGCTGCGCAAGCTGGCCGAAAAGACGCTGAGCCCCGAAGAACAGGCCGAGATCGAGGCGCTTGGCGGGTTCGACAAGCTGATGGAGACGCTCAAAAAGCGGCTCGAAGAGCAAAAGGGCCGCCATCAGGGTGGCAGCAAATGGGTCGGCACCGCCGGAACCTCGCCTTTTGGCGCCTATGGCTACAACCCCGAGGGCGTGCGCATCGGTCAGGACGGCTCGCGCCACCAGCGCGCGGTCAAGGTCTGGGACAAGCGCGAATTCAAGAACCTCGATGGCGACGTGGAGCTGGGCACGCGCAACATCAAGGTGGCGCTGAAACGCCTGCGCAAATGGGCGCGCGATGGGGCGGCAGACGAGCTGGACCTCGACGGCACCATCCGCGCCACGGCCGAGCATGGCTATCTGGACGT
>JAHDCH010000344.1 GCA_020629995.1 Pseudaestuariivita sp.
CTGACGGGGCTGGACCCTGCCGCGATGTACCAGATAACTCTGGTCAACCGCGACAGCCGCCCGTTCTGGTCGCGCGGCCCGCAGCCTCTGAAGGACGGCCCCGTGACCCTTTCCGGGGCCTACCTGATGTCGCAGGGGCTGACCTTGCCCTGGAACTTCCCGCAGACCATGTGGGTCCTCGAAGGAGAACGCCAATGACGATTGCCACCTTTCACGATCTAAGCGGTGCCTCGGTCTATATCACCGGTGGGGGTTCGGGCATTGGCGCGTCCCTGACCGATGGGTTTCTTGCGCAAGGGGCCAAGGTCGCCTTTGTCGGCCGGTCGGACGCGTCGGATTTCGTGGACGAGATGGAGGAAAAGCACGGGCGGCGTCCGCACTTCATGCAATGCGACATCACCGACACCGCGCATCTGAAGGAAACCATCGCCGAGGCCTCGCGCCTCAACGGTCCGGTCACCCGGCTGGTGAACAACGCGGCCAATGACAAGCGGCATGATCCCATGTCGGTCGACGAAGACTTCTGGGACTGGATGATGGCGATCAACCTCAAGGCCTATTTCTTTGCCTGTCAGGCCGCGATCCCGGGGATGATCGAGGCGGGCGGCGGCTCGATCGTCAACTTTTCGTCGATCAGCTACATGATGGGCAATGCAGGCTATCCTCTGTACACGGCGGCCAATTCCGGCATCAACGGCATGACGCGCAGTCTCGCGCGCGAATACGGCCCCTCCCGGGTCCGGGTGAATGCCCTCGCGCCCGGCTGGGTTCTGACGCAAAAGCAAAAGGACATGTGGGTGACCGAAGAAGGGCTGGCCGCACATCTGGAGCGCCAGTGCCTCAAGGAACCGCTCGATCCCGATGACATCATCGGTGGGACGCTGTTCCTGGCCTCCGATATCTCGAAAGCGATGACCGGGCAGGCCCTGGTCATCGACGGCGGCGTCGTGGTGACGGGATGAGCGGCGCCGTCGCCTGCTTTGCCGCCGATTGGGGCACCACGCATCTGCGGCTCTGGGCGCTGGATGCGTCGGGCGCAGTGCTTTGGCAGCGCGATTCGGACGAAGGCATGGGCAAACTGGCGCCCGGCGGCGCGTTCGAGACGGCGCTGGTCCGCGCCATCGGACCGGATATGCCTGCGGCATCGGTGCCCGTGATCGTCTGCGGCATGGCCGGGTCGCGTCAGGGCTGGGCCGAGGCGCCTTATGCCACCGCGCCCTGTGAAAGCCCGGGCGCGGCAGATGCCACCCGGGTTCCTACGGCGACGGACCGGCTCAAGGTGTATATCCTGCCGGGCGTAAAACAAGTGTCCCCCCCCGATGTCATGCGCGGAGAAGAGACCCAGATCGCGGGCCTGATCGCGCGCGAGCCCGAGTTTGACGGTGTCGTCTGCCTGCCCGGGACTCACACCAAATGGGCGCGCATTTCGGCGCGCGAGATTGTCAGCTTTCAGACATTTATGACCGGCGAGATGTTCGCCTTGTTGTCGCGCCAGTCGGTGCTGCGGCACGGGATTGGCGAAGGCTGGGATCAGGACGCGTTCCTCGAGGCGGTGTCAGGCACGATGTCGCGCCCCGCGGGGATGGCCGCTCAGCTCTTTGGCATCCGCTCATCCGGCCTTCTGGCCGGCCTCGCTCCGGCTGCGGCGCGGTCGCGGCTGTCGGGCCTGCTGATCGGCGCCGAACTGGCCGGTGCGCGCCCCTACTGGCTGGGTCAGCGGGTGGCGATCCTGGGCGCGGACGGCATTGCCGACGCCTACGAAGCGGCCCTTGCCGCGCAAGGCGCCCAGGTCGAACGGGTTGATGCCTCGGACCTGACCCTGGATGGATTGCGCGCTGCCTGGGCCGCGCTGAAGGAGACCGCATGACCAAAGCCAAAGCCCGCAACCTGATCGCCATCCTCCGCGGTGTGCGCCCCGATGAGGCGGTCGCGGTCTGTGGCGCCATTGTCGACGCAGGTATCACCACGATCGAGGTGCCGCTCAATTCGCCCTCACCTCTGGACAGCATTGCCGCGATGGCAAAGGCATACGGCGACCGTGCGACCATCGGCGCCGGCACGGTGCTGACGCCGCAAGCGGTCAACGATGTGGCCAGCGCGGGCGGTACGCTGATCGTCTCGCCCGATTGCAACCCCGAGGTGATCCTTGAAACCAAGGCTCTTGGCCTTGCGTCCTGGCCCGGCGTCTTTACCCCGACCGAGGCCTTTGCGGCCCTGGCCGCCGGGGCAGATGGGCTCAAGATCTTTCCCGCCTCGATGATGGGGCCGGACGGGCTGGGGGCGATCCGCGCTGTTCTGCCCCCGGGCACCCAGGTCTATGCCGTGGGCGGTGCCGGAGCCGACAATTTCGACGCCTGGAAAGCCGTGGCCGATGGCTATGGCATCGGATCGGCGATCTACAAACCCGGCGACACGCCGGCTCAGGTGGCGGACAAGGCTGCGGTTCTGGTCGCGGCATATGACAAGGCGCACGGATGAAACGCACTTTGGGGGTTTGCTATTACCCCGAACACTGGCCCCGCGCGCAATGGGCCGATGACGCGCGCCGCATGGCCGAGGCCGGCCTGACCTGGGTCCGGATCGGCGAATTCGCCTGGGGCCGGGTTGAGCCCGAAGAAGGCCGGTTCGACTGGGCCTGGCTGGACGAGGCAATCGAGGTTCTGGGCGCTGCCGGTCTGAAGGTGGTTCTGGGCACGCCCTCGGCGACGCCGCCGCGCTGGGTGGTGGACAAACATCCCGGCATGCTGGCCGTCGATGCCGAAGGGCGGCCGCGCAAGTTCGGCTCGCGCCGGCACTATTGCTTCAGCCATGACGGGTTCCGTGACGAGGCCGTGCGCATCACCGCCGCTTACGCCGAACGCTATGGCGCAAACCCCCATGTCGCGGCCTGGCAGACCGACAATGAATATGGCTGCCATG
>JAHDCH010000345.1 GCA_020629995.1 Pseudaestuariivita sp.
GCAGGCGTGCGGATCTCGCCGCGCGGCGTGTGGATCACGCCGGTCCGCGCGCGCCCGTCGGTCTGGTTCAGCTGGAATGAAAAGGTCTGGCTCATGTGCGCGCTTATGAGCCGCCCGCGCCTGTTTGCCAAGCGTCGCAAACAGACAAGTGTGTCGCAAACGGTTTGGACGAAACCGCATCCCATCGCACAGATTTGACCCAACAAGGGAGGAGCCCCAATGCAGGGCGACAGCTGGAAAGTTTCGCTGGTGGTGCGCACCATCGGCGCCGAACGGGGACGCGCAGCGCGGGGCCGGCCAGGCGCTGCCTGAGCCCCGTGACCCTGACCAATCCCTACAGAAAGACCATCACATGACCACAACCGCTCGCCGTGCCGGAGGCCGCTCGGCCCGCAAGGCCGCCCGCGCCGCCGCCCTGCCCGATCACATGCGCCCCGTCCGCCCGGGCATGTCCGGCGGCACCTATCAGCCCCTGACAGCCGAAGGCATGGACAGGATCCACGCCGCCGCGCTCGACGCGCTTGAACAGATCGGCCTCTCCGAAGCGCCCCAATCGGGCATTGACGCCATGTGCGCCATCGGCGCGCAACTGGGCGACGATGGCCGCATCCGTTTCCCCCGCGCTCTGGTCGAAGACGTTCTGGCCGCCGCGGCACGCGGCATCACCCTGTGTGGCCGCGACCCCGCGCACGACCTGCACCTGAGCGGCCACAAGGTGCATTACGGCACCGCAGGCGCCGCGGTGCACGTGGTTGATGTGGAAACGCATGAATACCGCGACAGCACGCTGCAGGACCTGCACGACGCCGCCCGCATTGTCGACACGCTGGACAACATCCATTTTCTCCAGCGGCCCATGGTCGCGCGCGACATCCTCGACAACCGGGAAATGGACCTCAACACCGTCTACGCCTGCGTTTCGGGCACGACCAAGCATATCGGCACCTCGATCACCGAGCCTGCCTTTGTGCCCGACATCCTCGAGATGCTGTACACCATGGCCGGCGGCGAAGACGCCTTCCGCGCGCGCCCCTTCGTGTCCAATTCGAACTGCTTTGTCGTCCCGCCGATGAAATTTGCCACGGAAAGCTGCGAGGTGATGGAAGGCTGCATCCGCGGCGGCATGCCCGTTCTGCTTCTGTCGGCGGGTCAGGCAGGGGCCACCGCGCCGGCCTCGATCGCAGGCGCCATCGTCCAGGCGGTGGCCGAATGCCTTGCTGGTCTGGTTTATGTTCATGCCATAAGCCCCGGACATCCGGCGATTTTTGGCACATGGCCTTTCGTGTCGGACCTGCGCACCGGAGCCATGTCCATCGGGTCGGGCGAACAGGCTCTGCTGACCGCAGGCTGCGCCCAGATGCACCGCTACTATGACCTGCCCGGCGGTGCCGCCGCGGGCGCCGCCGACAGCAAACTGCCCGACATGCAGGCCGGGTGGGAACAGGCAACCTCGAATGTCATGGCGGGCCTTGCGGGCCTCAACATGGTCTACGAAGCAGCCGGCATGCACGCCTCGCTGTTGGGCTTCTGCCTCGAGAGCCTGATCATCGGCGATGACCTGATCGGCCAGGCGCTGCGCTGTGTGCGCGGGATCGAGGTGACCGAAGATTCCGTCAGCGTCGACGTGATCCGCCAGACCTGCATGGGCGGGCCCGGGCACTTCCTTGGGTCGGACCAGACGCTCAGCCTGATGCAGACCGATTACATCTACCCCGCCCTCGGCGACCGCACCTCTCCCAAGGAATGGGTCGAGAAAGGCCGCCCCAACCTTGTGGCCGGAGCCAAGGCGCGCAAGGAACAGATCCTGTCGCAACCTTCTGCCGCGCGCCTGCCGCCGGACATCGACGCCGCCCTGCGCGCGCGGTTCGCCATCCATCTTTGACCGATCGCCCCCGCGTGTATCCCGCGCGGGGGCACTGGCGCCGCCCCGATTTCGCGATATACTGTGGCCAATCGCCCTCTTATTCCGGCTCGAATTATGCATAAAATCATTTTATATCTTGGCCTTGCCGCCCTTATTTCAATTGCTGTTCCAGCCGCCGCGCAGGACTGGCCCGACTATGCCTCGACCACTGTCAACGACTACGCCGACCTTCTGGATGACGCCGCCGAAGCGCGCCTTGATCAGCAATTGTCCGCCTTGCGCCGCGACACCGGCGTCGAGATGACGGTGCTCACGATCCTCGACAAGGAAACCTACACGTACGGCATGACCGCCACCCCGACCATCGAAGAGGCCGCAACCGGCATCTTCAACCAATGGGGCATCGGCGATGCTGCGCGCAACGATGGTGTTCTGGTCCTTGTCGCCCGGCGCGACCGCGAGATGCGGATCGAGCTTGGTGCCGCCTACGGTCAGGACTGGAACGCCCACGCCGCCCGGGTAATCGAAAGGTCGTTCCTGCCCGCCTTCCGCGAAGACCGCTACCAGGACGGGATCGAGGCCGGCGTCACCGACACGATCGACGGCCTGGTCACGCCTTTCCTTGCGGGCGATAAAGCCCCCAAAAGCGGCCCCGACATCGCGTGGCTGCTGATCGGCGGAGCCATTGCCTTTATCTTCGGACGTCCCCTCTTTGGCGCCGCGCGCGACCGGTTCGCCCGCTGCCCGCAATGTGGCACTCGCGGGCTTGACCGCCGCAGCGAAACGCTGCGCGCGGCCACGCGTGAACAAGGCGGACGCCTGCGCAAACACGTCTCCTGCTCCAGCTGCGGCTACGCCGACAGCACCGAAGTCACCACATCGCGCAAGCGCGCCTCCTCGTCTTCGTCCTTCGGCGGCGGATCATCGGGCGGCGGCGGCGCCACCGGCCGCTGGTAGCCTCGCTCACTCCACAAGGATCGCCTCATGCCTGCCGCATACCTCTACCTGATCGCCGCCATCGTGCTGGAAACCATCGGCACCACCTTCCTCAAGG
>JAHDCH010000346.1 GCA_020629995.1 Pseudaestuariivita sp.
CTTTGTCAACGGGCACACCCTGTTCGTCGACGGCGGCATCACGGCGAGCCTGTGACCATGACCGCGGGCATCACTTTGCTGGAGCATGTCAACCTGCGCACCACGCAGCTGGATGCGATGGTCGCGTGGTATGACCGCGTTCTGGGCCTCAAACCCGGCGCGCGCCCGCCTTTTGATAGTCCCGGCGCATGGCTTTACGTGGGCGAGGTGCCTGCGGTGCATCTGAGCGTGGTGCAGGAACAGGGCACGGGGTCAGAGGTGCCGCTGCGGCTGGAGCATTTCGCCTTTCGCGCGGGCGGCGACCCGGACAGGTTTGAACGCGCTCTGATCGCGGCGGGTGAAACCTATCGCAAGGGGCAGGTTCCGGCGACGGGCACGGTGGCGTTCAACATCTGGGATCCGGACGGCAACCATATCCATGTCGATTTTGCTGCGCCCGCCTAATAACCCGGCCGCGTGAACTGGCGCCGCAGATCGGCCGTCATCATCGCAGAAAACGGCGGCATCCCGAACAGGCTCAGCGCGCCCCTCACCAACGCTGACGAGCTTTGCGCGAGCTGCCCGACCTTGTTCGCCGTGCGGCGCATGTAGGCGACGCGCGCATGGCGCTGGCGGTGCATCCAGCGGTTCAGCTTGGCCCCGCGCAGGCCTTGGGACAAGGCATGGGCAATCGCGTGCCCGTCCTCGATCGCCTGACAGGCTCCCTGCCCTAGGTTGGGCACAAAGGGGTGCATCGCATCGCCCACAAAGGTCACCCCATCCGGCCCCCAGCTGCGGGCGACGGGGCGGTCGTAGAACGACACATAGACGGGCGGCTCGGGGCTTGCCGCGACCAGTTCGCGAAACTGCGCCGGCCAGTCGGCCAGCAGGGGGATCACCTCATCCACGTGGGCGGGCCGCGCGTGGGGTGTGGGATCCGGGGTGTTGGCCACCACGAACCAGTACCGCATGTCACCGCCGGTTTCGAACACGCCCATGCGAGCACCCGCACCAATGTATTCGCACCCCTCGAACGGGACATCGCCGGGCAAAGGCGCCGGCGACTGGCCCAGCCAAGCGCCATAGCCCGCGTAGCGCGGCGGCGCATCCTGCGTCAGCGCGGCCCGCAGCCCCGACCATAGCCCATCCGCGGCGATCACCTGCCGCGCAGTCAGGATGCCCTGCCGCTCAAAGCTCAGCTGCGTGCCTTGTGGCACGGTCCGCGCCGCATCAAGCCGGTGGCCCAGCCGGACCGAACCGTCGGGCAGCGCCCCCGCCAGAACGGCGTGCAGGCCTGCCCGCCGCACACACACGCCGGTGTGCCCTGCCTGAGTGTAAAGGCCATCAAGAGAGCGTGCGAAATAGGCGCGGCCGGACGGCCTGCGCCAGGCGAGCGACGCGATGGGCGCTCCGGCCGTCTGCACCTTCTTGTCCAGCCCCCAATCGGCAAGGCAGCCCATGGCGTTGGGCCAGATCGACAGGCTGGTGCCCAGGGGCGCAAAGGCGGGCGCGCTTTCAAAGACATGTGCGCTCAGCCCTGCACGATGGCAGGCCACAGCCGCGGCCAGCCCGGCAATACCGCCCCCCACGATCGCGATGTCGACGTCGGCGGGGGGCAATGCGGGCATGGGTCGCCTCGGGTACTTGGGTGCTGCGCCTCTGATATAGGCAGCCAAGGTCCAATGCGCCACGCCGCACTTGCCAAAAGCTGCCTCAACCCGATAAGTCAAAGGCAGGGCTGGCGATGGCGTCGCCAACGCATCACGGATGCGGGCCCGGAACCACCATCCTGAACGCCGGGACTTTGCTTTGCCGCCATACGCGCGGTGAGGGAAGGCGCCTGCGCACACCTCACCCCGCCACAGCGGCCGTTTGAGGAGTGAACCCATGGACGGAACCATCCAGACCACCACAGGGGCCGCGCGGCCCGAGTTCTACCGCTTTCATCAGGGCGACAAGGTGTTGCCCTTTGCGGGGGCCGAGTACGAGGCGCGGCTGGCCGGCCTGCGCCGGATCATGGCCGATGCGGGCGTGGATGCCTGCGTGCTGACGTCAATGCACAATGTCGCCTATTACTCGGGCTTTTTGTACTGCGCCTTTGGCCGCCCCTATGCGCAGGTTGTGACCCAGTCCGACACGGTAACCATCAGCGCCGGGATCGACGCCGCACAGCCGTGGCGCAGGTGTCATGGCGACAACATCACCTACACCGACTGGCAGCGGAACAACTACTGGCGCGCGATCCTGTCGGTGACCGGGCCGGGCCGCGTGATCGGGTACGAAGGGGATCATCTGCCGATCACCCAGATGGACCTGCTGGACACGTTCCTGTCGCCCAAGGCCAAGGTCGACATCGCCCCCGCCACCATGACCCAGCGGATGCACAAATCCGAGGCCGAGATCGCGCTGATCCGCGCGGGCGCGGCCACCGCCGATGTGGGCGGCCATGCGATCCGCGACGCGATCCGCCCCGGCACGCGAGAGATCGACGTGGCCATGGCCGGCCGCGACGCGATGGAACTGGAGATCGCCCGCCGCTTTCCGGAGGCCGAGTACCGCGATACCTGGGTCTGGTTCCAGTCGGGGATCAACACCGATGGCGCGCACAACCCCGTCACCGCCCGCAAGCTGGAGCGGGGCGATATCCTGAGCCTGAACACCTTTCCGATGATCAGCGGCTATTACACCGCGCTCGAGCGGACGCTTTTTGTGGGCGAGGTGGACGCGGTCAGCCTCAAGGTATGGGAGGCGAACGTGGCCGCGCACGAACTGGGCATGAGCCTTCTGCGGCCCGGCATCAGCTGCGCCAAGGTCACGCACCAGATCAACGCCTTTTTCGCCGAGCGTGACCTGCTGCAATATCGCACCTTTGGCTATGGCCATTCGTTTGGCGTGCTGTCGCATTACTATGGGCGCG
>JAHDCH010000019.1:0-1271 GCA_020629995.1 Pseudaestuariivita sp.
GTGAGCGTCATGTGAAACCGGAACTGATCCAGCACATGCGGATAGCCCCATTGCAGCAGCAGCGCCTCTTGTCGGTCTGACAGACGTACGTTGCGGCGGCGGGCAAGCTCGGCCATGTCCGGCGGCGCACGAAAACCGTCCAGCCGGGTGACGCAGGCCGCCGCGATATGGTTGATGGCCGAAGGATCGCCACGCAGGGTCAAGGCCAGGAAACGGCCCAGCGCGCTCGGCTCAAGGCCCTCGCACGCCCCGGGGGCAAGACCGTGCGCCAGATGTGCGATTGCGTTCTCAAGCCCGTCACGCGTGGTGCCGGGGGCCAGCCGGAACGGCGGCTTGAGCGTGGCGTGAAACCCGTAGCGGCGGGGTGCGTCGGTGGCCTTGGCGATCCCCGGCACGTCTGGTTGCGGCACATCAGCTGCCTTCGCTATGTCCCAGCCCAGCCATTCCGCTCCAAACCGCGCCAGCGGCCCATCGGCGGGGACAAAGTAGATCGCGTACCGGGTGTGCGCCATGGGGCCTCCTTTGGCCCCACGCCATACCATGCCTTTCGCGCGGGATCAGTCCCCGGGTTTGGCCGCCAGCACCTGGGTCGTGGTCTGGTGGAGCGAGGATGTCCAATCCTTGGAAAATTGCAGATCCGTGTTGTCCGGATGGCCGCTGTTCAGCCCGGTCAGGTCCAAGTTCAGGTGGCTGGTCAGGTACACGGCGCGTTCGGTCGCCGGCAGCAGGTTGGATTGATCGTCCACGCCTTGTGCAAACCGCGCCGCCAGGAACCCCGGCGGGATGGTCTGGTATTGCAGCGTAGCCCTGACCGACACCGCCCCCGGCGCGTCACCCAGCGGCACGCGATAGGTCAACAGGTCTTCACCCGCCAGTGCACTGTCGAGGTAATAAGGATCGTTGGCCGCGTCCGACGGGCGCGACGGGCTGCTCAGCACAAAGTGCGTCGCCTGAGCTGAACTGCACTGCGGGATGCCAAAGGTCACAGGGCCGCTTTCGGTTTCGCTGCAACCCAGCGCCGTGGTCGTCTTGAACCCGCGCGGCAGCAGGCGGTTGTCCTTCACGTCATCGAACAGGGCCAGCGTGCTCGAGGTCAGCTTGCCCGTATCATCGGCGGTTTGCACTTCGTAGATCTGCACCTGGTTCTGGCTGGTGATCTCTTCGTAATGCGGTTGCAACAGCATCGGGTCTGCGTTGGCGTTGTGTTCGCTGGGAAGCAGCGATTGGCAATTGCCATCAGCCTTGGCCGCACCCTGACAGATCGCGCCAAA
>JAHDCH010000019.1:1371-18143 GCA_020629995.1 Pseudaestuariivita sp.
AACTGCATGAACATCTCGGACACGGGCAGGTTGATGCCCATCAGACGGTGGCGGCGATAGGTCTTGCCGGTCAGGCCGCCCGTCGATTGCGCCATGATCGCCGTGTGATCGGTGGGATCGGCCGGGTTTGTTACCAGCGGCATGTGGCAGCCCTGACAGGTGTTGCCGTTGTTCATCTCGGTCGCGAAGTCCGAGTTGAGCCATTCCAGATAGGTCGCCTGCTCGTAGCCCAGCGCCACGCAGGGATCGAGCACCGGGTTCCCCACCAGCTTGCCGTTCAGCATGCGCGAATTTTCCATGCTGAACGTCGTGGCGCTGGCATCGCAGGCCTCGGGGCGTTCATAGTTGGGATAGGGCTCGGGCCGGCCACTGGCGACAGCGGTCTGGTTCGCGATGTCGGGCAATTCGCCGCCGGGGACATAGGACGCGGGAATCTGCGGCACGATCAGCACATGGCATGACCCGCATAGCACCGATTGCTGCAGGTAGCTGACGTTGTCGTCAGTTGCGGGATCGGTGACCGCCTGATTGATGGCGGTGGCCAGTGTCAGCTTGTCATTGTCCTGCATCGGTTCGCTGTCCAGCGAGGCAAGCGGATCGGGCGCCATGATGTTGTTCATGTCGTACTGGAAGGTCGCGGTGAATTCATATTCCAGCGGCCAGTCGTTGTCGGTTTGCCGTTCGTGCACCTGATAGGTGTCGCGCGGGCCGTAAAAGACCTGAAAGTCGGTGCCGTTCCACGCGCCTTCGCCGTCCTCGGGGCCGATGCGGTGGCACGTCTCGCACGAGACACCATCGCGGGCGAGGCTCCCGTATTTGGCAAAGTGTTCCTGGTGCGTGGCGACAGACATGTTTTCGAATTGCGCGTCACAATCGCCGGTAAAGGGATAGGCTTTGCCCGCGCCCAGATCGCCGATCGTGCCGGGGATGGTGGCATAGAACATGTCGGTACAGAACTTGGCCGAAGCACCCGTGTCGGCCTTGAGCTGGCGCTCGCCCATCTCGCCGTGACAGCTAAAGCAGACATCCTGCACGACGGCGGGGTCGGCGTGCTGGTGCACGGATGTCTCGGTCTCGATCTGGGCCTGCCAGATCGGGTCGCGGGTGGCGAGGCGCATGATCGTCGCGCTCCAGTCGCCGTATTGCGACCAGTTGGCCAGCCATTGGTCGTGGCCGTCCGGCGCTGGCGTTTCGTTCTGTTTGGACACGTACATCATCTGCGGCAGCCCGCCGCCTTCGACAAACAGCGCGCTGTCATGGCAGGCCTGGCAAAACTGCGCTGTCGAAAACTCGCCCGTGGGGCAGGTGATCGGATAGCTGCCCGGCGCGCTGGTCGTGATGTCGGCGCTGCAATTTGCGCTGCCCGGGTGGACTTCGCGCGCGACCAGTTCAAGCGAGGTGTCGCCGGCCCGTTGGGGCGGGAACCAGACCACCTGATCCTTGCCCAACACCGGCAAGTCCAGCCCGTATGTTTCGTTGTAGAACCGGACAAAGGCGCGCGCCTCTTCGCTGCCGTCTGCGTGCGGCTGGCTGGGCGTGTCGCCCAGCTGGAACACCGGCGGCGGAACCGTCAGGCCGTCGTTCGCAGGCGACGCCTCTTGCGCCTGTGTCATCACGGGAAACGCGCCTAGGCTGGCACACAAAAGGGCTCGAAGGGCTGTCGGGTGGGTCATGTGGCGTCCGTTGCGATTTCGGGCTGAAGTTTGGGCTCGGAGACGTGGCGGCGCGTCCAGAACGGGTATCCCGCCCAGCGGCGTTCCTGTGCATAGATCCTGGCGTGCTGGCCTTGGTAATCGGCCCAGTGCCGGGTCAGCTCCATGTCGTAGCGGTGCATCAATCCCGGGGCTATGTCCGGGTTGAGCAATGCGTATTGCAGCGTATGTGCGGCCATGCCGCCGGTGATCAGCGCGCGTTCGATGCCCTGCGATGACAGCGGGTCATAGGCCTGCGCCGCATCGCCGACTGTCAGGAAACCCGCTGCGGTGCGCAGGCTCGCCCGGCCCTGGCCGGCCGGCGCGCCCGCGACCTTGCCGGTGGGTCCGTATCTGTGCGCCACAAGCGTCTCGCGCATGAGGGTCGTCTCGCCCAGCAGCGCGATAAGGCCTTCGGAGGTGACACCCTGCCGTGCCGCGGACGACCCCCTGTCGGCATGCAGCACGACGGCGCGCGTGGACCGCGCACCCGGCGCACCCGGCAAGCAGCTGCTGTACCACCACCCGTACGAACACGCTTCGACCCGGGTATAGCCATCCCTGTCGGTCGGGTTCTGGGTCACAAAGCCAAGGCTGTGAGCAAACAGCGGATCGGTCTCTTCCCTCAGATAGCCCAGATACCGCCCAAGCGCGCCAGCACGTCCCGTTGCGTCCACGACGTAGGCTGCGGTGACTTCGCTCTGGTCATTCAGCGTCACCTGCCACTGGTTGCCAACGCGGCACAGCTGGTTCACGACCTTGCCGGTATGAACATCTGCGCCTTGCGCGCGGGCGGCGTCTTGCAACGCTCGATCCAGGCCCGCGCGATTGACGCACAGCCCCAGACCGTATGGCCCAAAGAAGGCATCCTGCAACCCGGCCTGCGGCGCACCCCAGACAGACAGATGCCCCCGCGCGGGCGCGGCCCATTCCGGCAGGGCTGCGCGCGACAGTTCGGGCAGGAACCTGCGCAGCGTCTGGCTTGCCATCGGAGACAGCGTTTCGCCCCAGGCCTTTCCGGGCTGGCGGCGGCGTTCAATCACCAGGACCGTGTGACCGGCCTGCGCAAGCCCGATCGCCGTGGCCGCGCCCGCCGGGCCGCCCCCGGCAATCAGGACGTCATAATCAGGATTCGGCATCGTCTGCATCGCAGTGCTGTGGCGATGGCGTTGCGGGGGCCGAGTTCAGCACCGGGTTGCGCTCGTACTCGTGGTAGGCGACGGCGTTGCGCACGGTGATGACGTTGCCATCCGCGTCGCGCTGCGGCAGCACCATGCCCAGCTTGTCCCAGGCATAGACCATCTGGTTGTAGCCGTCCGATTCCGACAACGGCTGGCCCTGATCATCATAGCCGCGGAACCATTCGCGGTAGGTGCGTGCGCCGGCGTCATAGTTGACTGTCCCGCCCTCGGCAGGGCCGGTGGGCGCGCCATCGGGGAAGAATTCGAACACGATGTCGGGACGCTGCACAGGCCACCACGCCACGTTGCAGGACCAGTAATCGCCCTGCCAGGGGCTGGACATGAACGCGGCAACAGACCCCGGCACGGTGCCTTCGGCCACACGGAACGCTTCGGCAAAGAACGAGCGGTAGCAGATGAGGTACGGAAACTCGATCCCCGGGTGAAACCCGCCACCAATCGTCGGCTCAAGCGCGGCGACGTCCATCGCCATCGGCTGTTCGCCGGGCGGCAGATCCTCGAGCTGGACAGGCGCGGGCGGTGTTGTACCGCTGCCGCCCGAGACGATGAAATCGCCGTTGGCCCAGTTCTGCAGATGCGCCAGCGCGTTGGCCGTGAGGCTCAGATACTGGTTGGGCAAATCGTGGCCCAGCTGCTGGTTCTGAAGCGGCTTGCCCGCCGTGCCCCACAGCTTGGGCATCTTGTTGCCCCGGGCCGTCCGGTTGGCGGCAAGGTCCGACGGTGACGGGGCCGACACGGGCGGCGGATCGGTCGGCAGCGTGTCGATCAGCCGGGGAAAGCCCGCAACCTGCTGTTGCAGCGGCGTTTGCGGCGTCGGATAGCTGCGGTCTCGGTTGCCGGTATCGGCCTGGCGCATGATCTTGAAGATCTGCTGACGTGTGCGATAGGCGGCCGAGCCCGGATCGCTGTTGGTGTCGATGAAGCGCTGGATATTGGCCGAGCTGAGCAGGTTGCCCGCCTGTTTCGGTCCGTGGGCCAGGTTGCGGTTTTCGGGCGTCACGCCACCCGCTTCGGCGCTGACCCAGCCATAGTTCACCGCCCGGGCCAGCGGCGGGTAGACGTCGCGCCAGAACTCGGTCTGCTCGCCGTCGGCCAGGCTTGGATCCGCTTCGGGAAAGGCTTCGAACACGCGGTCTGCGATGCTGACCACGTGGTACATGTCGGGGGCGAACTTGGGCGGCGCAGTGACGATCCAGCCGCCCCGCCGCGCGTCGCGCAGGCCGTTCGGACGGGTGGAAAAGACGCGCCCGTCGGTCAGTGTGACCGTCACGTCGATCTCGCCGCCGCAGGTGTCGTCCCACCACCCGGGCACGTTGAAATAGGCGAACTGGTTGACCAGCGGATCATAGGCGTGCGGGTTGCCATCAAACGCGCTTGTGACGGGCGTGCCATTGGGCGGGTTGTGCGCTTCGGACGGGTTCGACAGGCAGATGTGCGGGGTTGTGACGCAGCCCGCCTTGCCCGGCCCGGCGATGAACAGCAGCCGCCCGTTGTCATCCACCTGAATCCGCCCCAGCTCGATGCCTTCCTGCCGGGTGTAGGTCACATCGACCCAACCATCGGCGTCCGGCGTCACGGGCTCGCCAAAGTGCAAGTCGCCCGGCAGTTTCGAGGCGAAACCATCGGGGAAACATCCGCCGGTCAGCCGCGTCTCGGCGCCCTGGTCCGCGGACGACAGGGTCACCGGACCGGGATCAATGATCAGATCACTGCGCGTGGCGGGGTCCCCCGTCTGGCCGGCAAGCGGCCCCTGGATGTTGGGATTGCGCATCTGGGTGCCGTCAAAAAGGTACGCCCCCTGAAAGGCAAAGTTCGCAGCCTTGAGGTTCTGGACATGCACCCGCCAGGTGATGTCGGAGACATTCGGATCCTGCGAGGTGATCTCGAAGGTTTCGCCGTTGGAATCCTGGGCATAGATGCGGAACCGTTGCGCCTGCCGTTTGAGATCCATGTTGGCGTCGCGGTAGGTGCCGCCGTTGGGTCCGGGGCCGTTTCCTGCAGCGGGGGAATTTGGGTTGCCAGGGTCGACGACAATGCCCGGCGCTTCGGGACCGATGTAGAAGTTTTGGTTCAGCTCAAGAGCGTCTTCCGACCCCTCTCCGCTGTTGCCCAGTCGCGCGATCCCGATGCCGGGATGCACGCGCAAGGTGGTGATGTCGATCGACATTGCAGTTTCGTCCCTGGTGGCGCAGCGCGTGGATCGCGCCGTCATTCAGATTAGCGGGCCGCCCAAGGCCGCCCGCTACATGTCGGTTGCGCCGCGGATCTGCCACGGCGCATCACCCTGCGCGGCAATGCGCAGGCGATTTCCCTTGTGTTCGATGATGCAGATTGTCTCGCCTGCCTTGCGGCGCGCCTCTGTGACGACAAATCCGCCACCGAATTGAGCCCGGATCGCCGGTGTCATGCGGGCAATCGCGTCAGGCCCAAGAGGTTCGACGAAGTCAAGCGGTGCACTGTGGGCAGACGTGGCAACCGCGCCAAACCCGGCGCCGGCTGTAGCAAGAAAATCGCGGCGTTTCATCAGCCTGCCTCTGCTTCCAAATGCGTGCGTCACAAGCCAAATAAACAAACGGCCAGATAAAAACCTTACTGCTTGTTTTGGATACAACGGCACAATTCATGCGCGAGTCAAAGAGAAAATTCGGACTTATCCTTGACGAAGTGCGTGAAAAAACTAGCGGGGCTTGGCCTGACACCAAAGTTTACGTCAGCGCGCACTCACGTTAAGCCTCTGCTATTCCTGACATAATGCCCGCAAAAAGCTGTGCGCAAAGCGTTCACCCGGCAAGGCATTCCATACGTACCGTTTCGGTTGAAATTTTTTGGATATCCGAATCTGAAGCGCAGAGTTTTAATAGCAGACCGATATGCGTCTCAAAAAAACAGGCCGAAAGGGTGAGGGATCACATCGCGGCGCAGCGTTTCGCATAGATTGCCACCCGCCGGTGTTCGCGCGCATCTGGCGCAAAACCCGCAAGCAAGTTCGCCTCGCCCATCCCGATCACTTCGGTCACGCGCGATCCGTCGGACATGTTTGCGCCAAGGTATTGCGCGATCATCTCGGCCCGCTTGCGCGACAGCTCAAGGTTCGCATCCGCAGGGCCCGAGCTGTCGGAATAGCCGACCAAGCGCAAGCAGGCGTCAGCCAGAACCGATGTTTCCAGAACGCGGACCAGCAAGGCAAGGCGCTGCGCCTCGCCCGAGTCGAGAGAGGTTCCGCTGGCAAAGAACACATGGCTTTCCCTCAGCGACTCCCACGAGACGGCAGGCGCCGATGGTTCAGGCGCTGCCGCTGCGGTATCCGCCGGTGCGTCGCACCCGATAGCCCTGACGCCGTACCTTTCGGACACCTCGCGACATTCCTCTGCCGTCAGCGCCTGGGCGGCACCGGACAGGCCTGCAAAGACCACGAAAGCTGCTGCAAAGAATACCGTGAATCGCATTGCTGTGCCCCATCTGAGTCCCAAAGGGTCTAACCCTGCACGAGCTAAGGAATGATGAATCCGAAAATTCGGGCAAGTTGTTCGGGATTCACGGATTATTAGATGCCGGTGTGCATGTGTTCCCCCAACGATCAAGGGATGGGCGCATGGGACATTCAGCACGCTTTGTATGGCTTGATACGTGCCGCCTAGTGGCGGGCGTGTCGATGGTGGGTCTTCACGCCACCGCGGACCCGCAGGGCCAGCCGTGGGCGGCGTACCCCGAATCGGACAGGATCTGGCCGATGCTGGTACGTGCGGTGATCTATACCGCCCGGACCGAGCTGTTCCTGATCATCTCGATCTTCCTTTTGCTGATGGCACTGGACCGGCGGCCGCGCGGGTATGTACAGACGATGGCCGAACAGGCGCGCAGGCTGCTGGTGCCGTTCGCCTTTTGGGTCGTGTTCTATGCCTTTTATTCGCTGATCAAAGCAGACGCCTTTGGCTATGCGCACGCGTGGTGGGACCGGCTATCGAATCCGTGGGAATGGGTCGGGTTCTTTGTGCTCGGCGACGTCAAGTACCACATGCATTTCATCCCCACGCTGTTCGGGCTTGTCCTGTTCTATCCGCTGTTCCGGATCTCGGTCGCACATCCGTGGACGGGGGTGATGATTCTGGCCTGCCTGATCGTGAAGCGCGAACTGGACGGCGCGCTGTATGCGACCTTTTGGGGCGAAGAGTGGCTGTCGTGGGCCATTCGGGCAGTCAAGGTGATGACCTACCTTGGCTATGGCATGGTGGCCGGCGCGTTTCTGGGCCTTTGGATGCGGATGACCGGCGACGCGCGCGGCAAATGGGTGCCCTTGATCCTGTTCGGTGGCGCGATGCTGTTCGCGATCAAGCTGGTGGCGACCCTGAAAACCATCCAGACGGGCGCCTGGCCGCATGGCTATACCGCCGGGTACTGGGCAGATTTCCTGATGCCCGTGGCGCTGTTCGCCCTGTGCATGTTCCTGGGGCACAAGCACTGGCCGGTGATCCTGTCGCGCATCGCGCCGTATTCGTTCGGCATTTACCTGTGCCACCCGATCTTTCTGGATATGGCCGAAATTGCGCTGCGCGACACGACGCTCAGCCCCATCGCCCAGATCGGGCTCAAGATTGGCTGGGCTTTGCCGACCACGGCGCTGTGTGTGCTGATCCTTTCCAAACTTCCACCGCTGGCCTGGACGGTTGGCATGGGGCCTCTGCCCCGCCTGCCCTTCGGCCTGCCGCGCAAGACCCGTCAGGAGTTGTAAATCATGTTGTTTGATATCGAGAATCGCCCTGGCGGCGTGGCTGTTGCCCGCCTGCGTGGCCAGCTGACATCGGCCAAACTGCGCAACCAGCTTGTCGATCTGGCCCAGCGCCTGCACGCGGCCCACGGCACGGCCCTGATCCTTGATCTGTCGCGTGTGCATGGCGTGAACCTGTCCGGCCTGACCGCTTTGATAGATGTGTTCAAG
The DNA here is from genome assembly GCA_020629995.1 of Pseudaestuariivita sp. GTDB lineage: Bacteria > Pseudomonadota > Alphaproteobacteria > Rhodobacterales > Rhodobacteraceae > Pseudaestuariivita. The sequence continues at coordinate 9,201 of JAHDCH010000019.1, forward strand.
GCACGCGGTCCGCTGCCTCTTGCGGCATGCGGGCTTCCGCCGCGCGTCACCTCGCTTTTGGAGCATGTGGGGCTGACTGACCTCATCCCGGCGCACCCGACCGTCGATGATGCGCTGAATGCGCCCGACCTGCGCCGTATCGCGCTGCAAGGGACGCCAGCCGTGGTCTTGTGCGCCGGGACGGGCAGCCGTGCCATGCCGATGACGCAGGATGTGCCGAAACCGATGCTCGACATTGCCGGCAGGCCCCTCATTGATCACGTGCTGGATCATCTGGACCGCTGCGGTGTGCGGGATGTTTTGCTGAACCCGGGCCACCTTGGGCCACGGATCAGCGCGCATTTTGCCCATGCTCCGCGCTGGCGTCAGGCGATGTTCATGGTGAACGAAGGGCGGATCGAAGACGGTATCTGGAAAGCCGCTCCACTTGGGTCGGCTTCGACCTTGCGGCGGATGCATGTCGACCATTCCGCCTTTCGGCGCGACGTGATCGTGATGTGCGGCGATGCCATGATCGATGTGGATCTGGCCGCGATGATGCGGCGGCACACCTCCAGCGGCGCGGATGTCACTCTGGCCACGCAGAACGTGCCGCGCAGCGACACCGGGAAGTACGGCATTGTCGAAACTGACACATCCGGGCGCGTAACCGCGTTTCAGGAAAAGCCCCTGCCCGATCTGGCGGTTTCGACGCAGGCGAACACGGGTGTCTATATCTTTTCCCCGGCGGTCTTTGATCTGCTGGGCGCCGAAGCCGGGCTGGACATTGCAAACGATCTGCTGCCCGCCGTGATCCGGGGCGGCGGCAAAATCGTCACTTTCGATGCGCCGTTCCAATGGGTCGATGTGGGCTGCGGACGCGACTATTTTACCGCGCTGACCCGCGTTCTGGCCGGTGAAGTCGCCTATGTGCGCCCAACCGGCGTCGCGCGGCGCGCTGGCCAATGGGTGCACGAAACCGCCCGGGTGTCGCGCCGGGCCACCATCGAAGGACCCGTGCATATCGGCGCAGACTGCGTGATCGAGGCCGGCGCCAAGATCGTCGGGCCCGCAATGATTGGGCCAAGGTCTCATGTCATGGGCAAATCGCTGATCCGATCCAGCATCGTCAGCCAGGATACGCAGGTCAGGCGCGGAGCGTTGGTTGATCACATGATCGCCAGCGGCCACTGGGCCGTGGATCACCGTTTTGCGGATGGTGGCCCGCAACCGTGTGAGCCACTTGATCTGGTGAGATCGGTCCACGCCGCGGAAACGCCACTCGCTGCCGCCATCTGATCCCGACGTCGCCCCCAGGACCTGCATGACATGATCACCTACTTCACTGCATTCAACGCGCGTGTGCCCAAGCCTTCGGCGCCCATGTCTGCCCGGCGTGAGGCGGCGTGGCACTTTCTGGCCGCCGCGACCATCGGTCTGGGGCTGTGGTACCTGCACTGGCGCTGGACCCAATCGCTCAACCCCGATGCGCTGGGATTTTCCATCGCGGTGGCCCTTGCCGAAACCTTGGCATTTGTCGGGACGCTGTTGTTCTTTTTCGACATCTGGCGGGAAGAGGATACGCCCCGCGCCCCCGCCCCGACGACCCGCGCCGAGGCCGGTCTGGACGGCGAAGACGGCGATATCCGGATCGACATCTTCATCACCACATATGACGAAGAGGTCGACGTTGTCGCGCCGTCGATCCGCGATGCCATGGCTGTGCGCACGCCCAAAGGGGTCTCGGCCCGGGTACATGTCCTTGACGATGGCGACCGACCTGCAATGCGCGCGATCTGCCAGTCGCTGGGCGTCAGCTATCTGAGGCGCGACTCGAACCTCGGTTTCAAGGCAGGAAACATCCGCAACGCTCTGTTCGAAACGGATGGCGATTTCATCGTGATCTGCGACGCCGACACCCGCCTGATGCCCGGATATCTGGAAAACACGCTGGGATATTTTCGCGATCCAAAGGTTGCCTGGGTTCAGACACCACATTGGTTTTACGACATCCCGGATGGCGTGCCCTACCCCCAGGCCTGGGGGCGGCGCTTTGGACGCGCCGGTGCTCTGGCGGGCCGGGCGTGGCAACAGCTAACCGGGCGCGAGCGCACCGGGCGGGATCCGTTCCTGTCGGACCCTGCGGTGTTCTTTGACATCATCCAGCGACGGCGCAACCGTCATGGCGCTTCATTCTGCTGTGGTGCCGGGTCGATACACCGACGCGAAGCGGTGTTCGAAGGCGCGCTCAAAACGTTGTCGGCCGAGGTGGACGCGCTGCGCCGCAAGGCAGGCGCCGCGGCGGGCGGCGCTGCGGGTCGCTCGTTGCCCGCGCAGGTCGAATTGCAGCCGTTCCGCTTTCACGTGTCCGAGGATATCTACACCTCGATCCTGCTGCACAGTGATGCCAGTGCCGGGTGGCGGTCTGTCTATCACCCAGATCCCGAAAGCCGGATGCTCAGCCCCTGGTCCATGGATGCCTGGGCGACCCAGCGCCTGAAATACGCCGGCGGCACCTTTGACATCATGCTGCGCGCCAATCCGCTGTTCAAACGCGGGATGCCCTGGCGGACCAAGCTGCACTATACCGCGACGTTCTGGTCGTATCTTGGCACGCTGTGGATGCCGATCCTGATCTTTGCCCCGGCGCTGTCGCTGATCTTTGGGGTGGCCGCGGTCGAAGCCTATTCGATCTCGTTCTTTGCGCATCTTCTGCCGATGCTGCTGTGCAACGAGATCGCCATGTCGGTCGGGTGCAAGGGCCATGACAAATCCGCCGGATCGACGATGTGGCTGTCTTCGTTCCCGCTTACGCTGCGCGCAATGTGGATGGTGGCGCGGGGCAAACGGCCCAAATTCCCGCCCACGCCCAAAACACCGATCCTGGGAACGTCCTACCGGCACGTCATGCCGAATATCGTGATCCTGGTGCTGTTCGCCTGCGCGGCGGTGATCGGGATCTGGCAACACCTGAACGGGTCCATCGCACACAGCGCGTCCTTCATGATCGTGAACCTGTTCTGGCTTGGCTGGAACGCGATGGGCGTCAGCCGCATCATCCGGGCGGCCGCGTGGCGCCCTGAATCCGAACTTCGCGCCAAGGGCGCCCGACTGGAGGAGTCGCACAGCGATGCTCAAATCCCTCAACCTGTCTGAACACCGTGCGTCACTGGTCTTTGCGGGCGGGCTTTTGCTGGCCGCGGGTTTGGCCGTGTCCCTGGACGGGGGCCTGCGGTACATGGCGCTGTCCGGCGCGTCCAAGGTCGACTACAGCCGCGACGGGATGTACACGCCCGCCGCGCCCCGTGCGCTGACCACCGAGGAGGCCCGGGCAGCCACTATTGCCTGGGCCTACATCCGGGAAAACACGCGCCCCGAGACAGGCCTGGTCGATTCGGTGGCCGGGTTCCCGTCGACCACTCTGTGGGATCAGGGGTCGTACCTTCTGGCTCTGGTGTCGGCGCGGCAGCTGGGCCTTGTCGATGAAGGTGAATTCCACGCGCGCACGCGCCAGATGCTGGACAGTTTCGCGCGGCTGCCTCTGTTTGATGGCAAGCTGCCCAACAAGGTGTATGACACCCAGACATTGGCCATGGTGGATTACGCCAACACGCCGGTTCCAGGCGGGATCGGCTGGTCGGCGCTGGATATCGCGCGCATGCTGGCCGCCTTCCGTGTGCTTGAACGCCGCGTGCCCCAATATGGCGAAGACATCCGCCGCCTGCTGGCCGAGTGGGATCTGGCAGCAATGGCCCGGAACGGCGAGCTGTTCGGCGCGGACCGGCAGGGTGACGAGGTCGTTTTGCTGCAAGAGGGCCGCATGGGCTATGAGCAATACGGCGCCCGATCCGCCGCCATGTGGGGTCTGGATGTGATCCAGGCCATGTCGGCCGAGCGCGCGCTGACGTGGGAAGAGGTTTCGGGCGTGGACGTGCCTGTCGACCTGCGCGACCACACTGCCTTCATGGCGATCACTCCGACGCTCAGCGAACCTTATGTTCTGCAGGCGCTGGAATTTGGTCTGGACAGCGAGGCCTTGCGCCTTGCCGGCCGTGTCTATGCCGCGCAAGAGCGACGCTATCGCCAAACCGGTCAACTGACCGCCGTGAGCGAAGATCACGTCAGCGAAGCGCCCTTCTTTGTCTATTCCTCGGTCTATTCCAACGGCGCCGCGTGGAACGTGGTGGCCGAAAACGGCGACGAACACCCTGAACTGCGCACCGTCAGCCTCAAGGCCAGCTTTGGATGGCACGCGCTGTTTGGCACCGAATATGCCGAAACGCTTGTCTCCTCGCTTTCCGATCTGGGTGATCCTGCGCGCGGTTGGGCCGCTGGCATCTACGAAGAGGACGGCGCGGTGAATGACGTGTATACGCTCAACACCAACGGGATCGTTCTGCAGGCGATCCACTATATCGCCAACGGTCCGCTCTGGTCGGTGCGCTGAAGCCAGCGCGCGCACGCGAACGCGCCAAAAGCCGCCGGATCTCTTGGGCTGATCCGGCGGCTTTTTTGAATCTGACACCGCGTATCGGCGGCCCGAGGCGCGTCAGTCGAGGTAGTTGTTCAGGCTTGAATACCCAGACGAGCTGCGCACCGGTGGAGCGCTCACCGCCGGACGAGACGCTGCAATTGTGGCTGCAGGCAGTGGCTGCGGCCGCGCTGGCTCCACAGCCCGGACTGAAAGGCGACGGCGCAGACGTTCAAGCGTGTCAAAGTCAATCACGCCAGATGGCACGATCCCTTCGTCCGCCTGGAAGCGGGCGATCGCCTCACGCGTGACGTCGTCCATCTTGCCGGTCTTGGCAGATTTGGGCAGGTAGCCCAGTGTCGCAAGGTCCTGCTGCACCTGCCCGATCCGCAGCCCCGCCGGGACCCGCGTGACTGCCCGTTCGCGCAGATCGGCTTGGCGCGGATTTTCCACCGGCAAGCTGAGGCAGGTCCAGTAAGGAACGCCTGCATGGCTGCCCAACAATTCGATCACGCCCAGCTCGATCAGGTTGCGCACCGCCTGTCCCAGGCTTTCGATCCGCGTGACCTCAAGCGTGGCGTTGATGCCGGTCATCTCGATCAAACCGGACGCGCCCGAGCTGAACCCGCTGGTGCGCACCACCATCGAATTGGCCACCGATCCACCGGCCACGACACGGCGGCTGGGAAAGTGCACCAGATGCAGATCAACCGTCACGACGGTATGCGCGCCGCGCCCGCCAAACACAGTGTTTTCCTGCCCATCCGGCGTGATCGGGTTGGTGCTGGTGCCGACCTGCAAATTGCCCCGCCCGCTGGACGCGTTACGATCCAGCTGAGAGATGGACCCGCGGATGTAATAGGACGGCGTCACGTCCTTGTCGCTTTCCACGCGCAGCTCAAATTCGCCGTCCTTTTCGATCAGCGCCTGATCCACAAAGACATACGTCCGGTTGGACCGGTTCATCTGATTGACCGCGTTGATCAGCATGTCGTCCGCACCGACCGAGACACCCCGCGTATCGTCCGGGATATCGGTCGACGAAATCAGCGTGGTGCCGCGCCGTTTTTGCGCAAACAGGCCATCCATGCACCGCAACGCACCGTTGAAATTGGTGAAATTGCGCGCAGGCCGGGTGTTTGGTTCGGCTGCGACCGGTGCCATGATCGCGCGGTCGGGCGTACAGGCGCCCAGCGCCGCCGCCAGCGCAAGAAAGGAAATCACTCGTTTGACGGGAACGCACCGCATGTCAGCCTCCACACCCTTGGGTTTGCAGATGTGCATGACTCCGGCGCCCTGAATGCCGCGTTAACCGCGCGCTGCCAGGACGTCGCAATCGTTGGCAAATTTGTTTCAAATCCGATGCATCTGCTGGGCGCGGATTTACCCTCTGGTGAGGCATCGGGCGCTAGCTGGACACGACACCGGCAAAAGTGGGGCAGAAGATGCATGTGTTTCGGACGATTCTGGTACTGGCAACGCTTGGGTTTGTTCCCACGGGGGCTTTGGCAGGCCATGGGGTGCCAGCCCTGCCCCTGTCTGCCGAATATTGCGCGATCCTGCGCGCCTTTACCGATGCGCATGACCCCAAATGCCCTGACGTTGCGGCGCAGGGGACGGTGCGCAGCGCGGCACGTGCAGCGGTGCCGCCGGGTGATCCTTTGGATGAACGCGGCTATTTCATCCGTTTTGCCTTTGATTCCGACATGTTGTCGGCTGCCTATCAGGCGCACCTGACGGAGCTGGCCCGCGTCCTGACCTCCGATGCTATGCAAGAGCTGTGCCTTCTTTTGGTCGGACATACCGATGCTGCGGGATCGGCGCGGTACAATTCCGCGCTGGCACACAAGCGCGCGCGCACGGTCAAGGTCTTCCTTGAAGGGGTCACTGGCGTACCCGCCGCGCGGCTGGCCACCGATGGACGGGGTGAAGCAGAGCCGCTTGCCGGGCTTTCACCAACCGATCCGCGCAACAGGCGAGTTGAAATCCTTGCCAAACCACAGGCAGGGACCAGCTGTGGTTAACCCATGGGCTGTCTTGCTGACCTGTGCGCTGGCGCTGACGATGCTGGCGCCCGTCAAAGGCTGGGCCGACGGTGGCCCGCGCACGGCGTTGGTGATCGGCACCGCGTCGTATGATTTTGGCCCGGACCTGAGAACCCCGGTGGACGACGCGCGGGCGGTTGCGTCGCGCCTGGCCGCATTGGGGTATCAGACCTATTTGGCCAGCGACCCGACACAGCCTGAATTTCTGACGGCTCTGGCGCATTTCAGGGTCGCATCGGCGCAGGCGTCGCACGTTGTGATCTACCTGGCCGGGCATGGGTTGCGTTGGCGGGGCGAGACATATTTGCTGGCGCGCGATACGCCCATGGATGGCAGTGGCACGATGTTGGCGCGGGCGATACCGCTGCGCGTTGTGGTGGCGGCCGTGTCGGACAAGGTGCGCACCAAGGTCATCCTGATCGATGCGTGTCGCGATCTGCCGCACGGCGCGGACGTGATGGTCGGCGCGCCCGATGCCACTGAACCTCATGCACCGGCAGGAACTTTCATGCTCTATGCAGCGCAACCGGGCGCCGTCGCGTCGGACGGTCAGGGGGCTCACAGCCCTTTTGCCGCTGCGGTCCTACGCGCGTTGTCCCAGGAACGGCCATTGCCCGACTTTGCGCGCGCAGTCCGGTCGGAAGTTGTGGCGCAAACTTCGGGCCTGCAGGTGCCCTGGTCCGAATCTTCGATGCTGACTGAGGTACGGATCGGCGGAGGCTAGCGTCCGCTTGGGTCAAAGAATGACCCGCCCTCTTGGGCGCGGATCGCAAATTCGATCTGCGGTTTGGTGCGGGGCACGTGCTGTGGCCACAGGCTCGGATCCTGTGGTGCGCGCGCGCTCATGACCGAGGTGGGCGCAGACGGATCGGGCGTGCCATCCGGCGCGATCCAGATCCGCGCATCCCGCACCCCGGCCTGCGCGGCGCCATTCAGCCACAGCAAATAGGCCGCGGTAATGTCGATGCCGTCAACAGGCGTGCGCGACAGGACCTCATCCTTGTTTTCAACGATCAGCACGCTGTCGGGCCGAGACAGCACGGCAAGCGTTTCTGCGTCCAATGGCTGCTGGAAGAGGCCCGGCATCAACCGCGCGGCACCGTCTTGCAGCACGGAAATACGCGCGCCGGACGGCGCAAAGCCCAACAGCCTCAATGTGCCCTCGGCGTGCAAGCTGAGGATCACACCGGGCGCGCGGGCCGCGCATCCGCGCAACGGCATCCGGCAGGACACCGTCCAGAGTGGCCTTCGCGACGAGCCGCGCACACGATAGAACCGCGCCTCGCCTGATTGCCTGATTTCATGGCGGATGTCTGGATCCTGCGCGTCTCCGTTCGCCGGAAAGCTTACCGCGCCAACAATCGCAACACCCAGCACCGCCGCCAAACATGTTGCCGGTTTCCACATCTCACGCTCCTTTATTGCGTGACTGAAAGGGCCACGCGCAAAAGGCGCAAAGCGGTTCGGGAAAACGGCCAGAATGCGGAACTTGGCTAGGGTTCGAGACAAATGCCGCGGGTCAGACCCCGCCCGATCCGTCCCCCACAAGGATAAAGGGCGCCCAAAACCGCGGATGCGCATAGGCGGCCTGCGGGTGGTCCTGCATCAGGCTCAGCATGGCGCGCCGCAGCGCTCCGGCCCGGGCGCGGCCGTCCTGAATGTCGGCCACCATGCCGGTTGTCAGCTGCACCGTGGCAAAGTCATCCACCGGCCAGTGTGACACCAGGATCGACCGCGCCCCGGCGTAGATGAACGCCCGTGCCAGGCCCGACAGACCTTCGGCCCCGGGCGTGCCATCCGAAGCCGCGGTGTTGCAGGCCGACAGGATCACCAGATCGGCAGACAGTTTCAGCGCTGCCGCCTCGGACGCGGTCAGCAGCGCGTCTTGATCGCCGCTGAATTCGGGCGTGAAGGCCAGCGCCGGTTCGTCCACCGCTGCCAGCTCGCCAGTCAGCAGGCCATGGGTGGCAAAGGCGACGATCTGAACATCGCTGAGATCCGCCGCCTTGACCGCGCTTTCCGTCGCCCGCGCACCCAGGAAGACCGACGTGGCCGGGTCCTGTCCGGTCAGGCGGGCCAGCCGGCGCAGCTCGGTCGCGGTGTTGGGCAAAGGAGCCAAGTCAGAGACGCTGGCCAGGGTCTCGCCGCCGCGGGTTGCGGTCAGGGTGACGCCTTCAAAGATCGGATCACCAAACCCGACAAAAGGCCGGCGCGGCGCGGTGCTGCGCACCTCTTGCCGCAGCGACCGCAGCGACGACACGTTCGGCAGAACCGTCATCGCATGGCGGCGCAGCAGCCAGGCCGTGTCGCGCAAGGCAAAGGGATCAGCGTCGCTGCCTGTTGGCTCTTCGGTCACCAACAGCGACAACGGAAGGGATGTCAGCGGACCATCGACCACGGCGATCAGCTGATCCGCATCCGCCAGGACCGGCGCGACCGGGGCCAGCA
>JAHDCH010000347.1 GCA_020629995.1 Pseudaestuariivita sp.
GGCATGGGCCTGCCGATGACCGTGACGACCGCGGTGAACGAGATGATGGCGGCGGCCTGCCTCTCGCTCCAGCTCAACCCGCTGATGACCCAGGGCCAGATCGAGGCGCTCGAGCATCACGCAAGCGACGCGATCAAGGACATCTACCTGCCCAAGCTGATCTCGGGCGAATGGTCGGGCACCATGAACCTGACCGAGCCTCAGGCGGGCAGCGACGTGGGCGCCCTGCGCACCAAGGCCGAGCCCAACGGCGATGGCTCCTACGCGATCACCGGGCAAAAGATCTACATCTCCTGGGGCGACAACGACTTTACCGAGAACGTGTGCCACCTCGTTCTGGCGCGGCTGCCCGATGGTGCGCCGGGCACCAAGGGCATCTCGCTCTTCATGGTGCCCAAGCGCATCCCCGATGCGGACGGCGTGCCGGGCGTGATGAACAGCCTCAAGGTGGTCAGCCTCGAGCACAAGATGGGCCTGCACGGCTCGCCCACCGCCGTGATGCAATACGATGGCGCCACTGGCTGGCTGATCGGGCCCGAGCATGGCGGGATGAAGGCCATGTTCACCATGATGAACAATGCGCGGCTTGGCGTGGGCGGGCAGGGGATCGGCGCGGCCGAAGGTGCCTACCAGCACGCGCTCGCCTATGCGATGGGCCGCAAGCAGGGCCGCACACCGGTGAACGGCGGCGACGGCACCATTCTGGACCACGCCGATGTGCGCCGCATGCTGGCCACGATGAAGGCCGAGATCTTTGCCGCCCGCGCCATCGCGCTGGCCTGCGCCAAGGCGATCGACCTCAGCACCGCCACCGGTGATGCGGGCTGGGCCGCGCAGGCCGCCTTGCTGACGCCGATTGCCAAGGCCTTTGGCACCGAAACCGGCATCCGCGTGTCCGAGATGGGCGTGCAGGTGCATGGCGGCATGGGCTTTGTCGAAGAAACCGGCGCCGCGCAATACAGCCGCGACGTGCGCGTCACCGCCATCTACGAAGGCACCAACGGCATCCAGGCGATGGACCTCGTGGGCCGCAAGATGATGGACGGCGGCGAGGCCGCTTTTGCCCTGCTGGACCAGATCGAAGCCTTCGCCGAAGAGGCGCGCGCCGGGTTCGATGCTCTGGCCACACCCGTCTGGCAAGCTTGCGAAACCCTGCGCGAAACCACCGAGGCGCTGGCTGGCGAAGACAACATGCAGGCCCGTTTCGGCGGCGCGGTGCCATACCTGCACGGCTTTGCCCGTGTGCTGGGCGGCTATTACCACCTGCGCGCCGCCGTGGCCGCGGGCGCGGGCAGCGCCGAAGCCAAGCTGGCACAGCTGTATGTCGGGCGCCTTCTGCCGCAGCACATCTCTCTGCTGGCCGAGGCCAGGGCCGGTGCCGAAGACCTATATGCCCTGTCGGTGGACGATCTGGCCTCGGCATGAGAGCGCCTGCGGGCCTGAGCTATCCTGTTGAAACCCCGCCCGAAAAGGGCGGCTGGGTCGAGGTTGCGCCGGGCATCCTGTGGGTGCGGCTGCCTTTGCCCATGGCTCTGGACCACGTCAACGTCTACCTGATCGACGAGGGCGACAGCTGGACGCTGGTGGACACGGGCCTGCATTCCAAAAAATCCGTCGCGATCTGGGAACAGCTGCTCGCCGGGCCGTGCGGTGGCCGGCCCGTCTCGCGGGTGATCGTCACGCATCATCATCTGGACCATGTCGGCATGGCCGGCTGGTTCCAGGCGCGCGGGGCCGAGCTGATGATGACCCGCACCGCGTGGCTCATGGCGCGGATGCTGCAACTGGACGTGCAGGAACGCTACACGCCCGAGGCCATCGCCTTTTACCGCGGCGCGGGGATGGATCCCGGGATCCTTGCCAAACGCAGCACCGAACGCCCGTTCAACACGTCCGACGGGGTGCACCCCATGCCGCTGGGCTTCACCCGGCTGAACGAAGGGCAGGTGCTGAACCTCGGCGGGCGCGCCTTTACCGTCCGGCTGGGCGATGGCCACGCGCCGCGCCACGCGACGCTGTGGTCTGACGATATCGTGCTGTCGGGCGACCAGATCATCGCCACCATCAGCCCCAACATCGGCGTCTACCCGACCGAGCCCGAGGCCGACCCGCTGGAAGACTGGATCGCCGCCTGCCGCCGCCTTGCCCCGCACGCGACCGAGACTCAGCTGGTCCTGCCGGGGCACAAGCTGCCGTTTCGCGGCCTGCCGCGCCGGATGCAGCAGCTCGAAGAGAATCACCATTCCGCGCTTGACCGCCTGACCGCGCATCTGGCCACTCCGCGCACGGCGGGCGAGTGCTTTGCCCCGCTGTTCAAACGCACCATCGGCCCCGCCGAATACGGCCTCGCGCTGGTCGAGGCGGTGGCGCATTGCAATCACCTTTGGGTGAAAGGGCTTGCGCGCCGGACAAAACGCGAAGACGGTGCCTGGGAATTTCACGCCGTATGAGTGCCCGGGCCGGGGGGAGGGCCTGCCATGTCCAACATCGATACATCCGCCGAAATCCTTGAAAATGCCGTTCTGGGCCGCCGGGTCGAGGCCTGCCCCGAAAGCGGCGCGCCCGTCGAACAGGCGATCCCCGCCGAGCTGGCCGAACAGGCCGCCAAAAGTCCCGCGCAATGGGCCTACGAGCGCCTGATCCTCTATATCCAGTCGTTCGAAGAAACGCTGGACGCCGAACAGGAGGCCGCCATGGGCTTTGCCGGCGGCGAGGCCGGTGTCCTGCGGATCGAAGGCATGGGCTATTTCGAACCCGACCTCATCACCTTTACCGGGTCCGACCCTTCGGGCGCGCGGATGCAGCTGGTCCAGCATGTCAGCCAGCTGTCGGTGATGCTGCGCGCCCTGCCCAAGGCGCCCGATCATGCCGAACCCCACCGCATCGGGTT
>JAHDCH010000348.1 GCA_020629995.1 Pseudaestuariivita sp.
GCCGTCTCCGAATGTCCAGCGGTGGTCGGAAAACCGGGCACGCGCCGAGGTAAGCGCGACCAGCGTCGGCGGGTGATCCAGATCCCAGCCACGGGAATTGGCGCGCTGCGGCGCATACAGCTGCGTGCCGGGTGTCAGCGCAGCGCCCTGAACGCGGGCAAGCGCCTCCCACGGGTCGCGCGCCACCTCGGACGGGGGCACGTCCTGATCGACGATCTGGTTGACGAAGGACGAATTGGCACCGTTCTCAAGCAGGCGGCGCACGAGATAGGCCAGCAGGTCCTTGTGCGCGCCCACCGGCGCGTAGATCCGGCACCGGGTGCCTGCATCGCCCAGCACCAGCCCATGCAGCGCCTCGCCCATGCCGTGCAGCCGCTGAAACTCGTAGGTTTCCGGATCCGCCCCCAGATCAAGGATCGCGGCCACCGTATGTGCATTGTGCGTGGCAAATTGCGGATACAGACGGTCTGTCAGCCCCAGCAGCCGCCGCGCATTTGCGATGTACGAGATGTCGGTCGCAGGTTTGGCGGTAAAGACGGGAAAGGCGTCGAGGCCCGCAACCTGCGCGGCCTTGATCTCGGTATCCCAGTAGGCGCCCTTGACCAGCCGCACCATGATCCGCCGGTCCAGCGTTTCGGCCAGCGCGTGCAGCCAGTCGATGACGGCCCCCGCTCGGGGGCCATAGGCCTGCACAACAACGCCAAAGCCGTCCCACCCGGCCAGCGCCGGCTCGCGCAGGACCGCTTCGATCACGTCCAGCGACAGGGACAGGCGGCCCGCCTCTTCGGCATCCACGTTCAGGCCAATGCCGGCGGATTTGGCCAGCAGCGCGAGCGAGCGTAGGCGCGGCACCACATGCGCCATGACCGAGGCGTGTTGCAGGGGCTCGTACCGCGCATACAGCGCGGACAGTTTGACCGAGATGCCGGGGTTGCGGCGGATGTCATCGTGAGTGGCCGCCGCGGCAATCGCCGTGATCGCGCGGGAATAGCTGAGGTGATACCGCGCGGCGTCGGCCTCGGTCCGGGCGGCTTCGCCCAGCATGTCATAGCTGTAGGTGTATCCTTTGGCCTCCATGCCTGCGGCGCGGTTCATGGCCGATGCGATCGTCTCGCCCAGAACGAACTGGCGGCCCATTTCTTTCATCGCGCGGCCCACGGCGGTGCGGATTACCGGCTCGCCCAGACGTTTGATCGCGCCGCGCAGGGCGCCGATGGGGCCGGGCTGGTCGTCATCCAGGACGCGGCCCGTCAGCATCAGGGCCCATGTCGAGGCATTGACCAGAGACGAATGTGACTGGCCCAGGTGGCGGCCCCAGTCCGACGGGGCAATCTTGTCTTCGATCAAGGCGTCGATGGTTTCGGCATCCGGCACGCGCAGCAGCGCCTCGGCCAGGCACATGAGGGCCACGCCTTCGTCCGTCGACAGCCCGTATTCGGCGAGGAACACCTCCATCAGCCCCGGATCGCTGTCCTCGCGGATGCGGCGCACCAGATCGGCGCCCGCCGCGCTGATGCGCGCGCGCGCAGCAGGATCAAGCGCGGCCGCGTCCGTCAGTGCGGCGATGGCTGCAGCTTCGTCCGTGTAGGTCAGATCGTCGATGCGGGCGCGCAGGGCGGTCAGGTTGGGCATGGGATGGTCCTTGGTTCACATTGGCCAGTATTTCGTAATTTTGCTATCCTTTTGGCCTGAGTTATGGCAAGTGTCGCCAAATTTGACCTGCATATGCAAGGATTGGCAATGCAAAATGACCTTGACGGGTTTGACCGGGCGATACTTGACGTTCTGGCAACGGACGGGCGCATCAGCGTGACCGAGCTGGCCAGCCGGATTCACCTGTCCAAATCGCCCACGCAGGCGCGGCTGAGGCGGCTTGAGACATCCGGCGTGATCCGCGGCTATCGCGCCATGCTGGACCCGATCAAGCTTGGCTGTGCCCATGTCGCCTTTGTCGAGGTCAAGCTGGCCGACACGCGCGAAGCGGCGCTGGCCGCGTTCAACGCGGGCGTGGCCCGGATCGGCGAGATCGAGCAGGCGCACATGATCGCGGGCAATTTCGACTACCTGCTCAAGGTGCGGACCGCGGACATGACGGCCTATCGCCGGGTACTGGCCGAGGACATCTCGCAGCTGCCGCATGTGGCGGCCACGTCGACATTCGTGGCGATGGAAGCGGTCAAGGAGACCGGGCTGGAATAGGGCTTGATTTGCGGCCCCGGCGCGCCATCCTTTTATCCATGCGCCTGTTGATCCTAAGCCTGACCCTCGCTGCTGGCCCCGCGCTGGCTGATACATGCCCCAACGTGCCCGACCGGTCGGGCGAAATTGGCGAGATGATCCGCCAGTTGACGCTTGCCCCGTCCGAGGGTGCTGCGGCGGAATGGAACCAGAAGCTGTGGGAAATCTGGCTGGATGCGCCCGACGCCGTGGCGCAAAAGTTCCTCGATGACGGGATGACCCAGCGCAGATACGCCAATTACCTGGCGGCGATCATCAATTTTGATGCGCTGATCAACTACTGCCCGGATTACGCCGAAGGCTACAACCAGCGCGCATTCGCGAACTTTCTGCAACGCGACTATGCGGCGGCGCTGGTGGATCTGGACCGCGCGCTGGACCTGCGGCCGCGCCACATCGGGGCGCTGAGCGGCAAGGCGCTGACCCTGATGGGGATGGGACGCGAAGACGATGCGCAGGAGGTTCTGCGCGAGGCGCTGAAACTGAACCCGTGGCTGGGCGAACGGCACTTGCTGAAGGGCGACGCGCCGGAACCTGAGATCAAGCTCTAGCTTTCCGCTTTTCACGCCTCGGCGCGCGACCTAATGTCGGGCGCGTGCCCGCGTGATGGAATGGTAGACATAGGGGACTTAAAATCCCTAGGCCTTTG
>JAHDCH010000349.1 GCA_020629995.1 Pseudaestuariivita sp.
AGCCAGCCGACCTTGACCACCTTGGGCCGCGTCACATCCGCAAACTGATCCGGGATCGACAGACAGCCCTCTTCATAGGTGTTCTCTTCGTCCGAGGCGCTCAGGATCTCGGGATTGACCAGCACCATCGGGCGCGGCTTTTCCTCGGCATCGGATTTCACGCAATCCATCACGATCATCCGGCTCAGCACGCCCACCTGCGGCGCCGCAAGGCCAATGCCCGGCGCGTCGTACATCGTGGCCAGCATATCCTTGGCCAGCACCCTCAATTCGTCCGAGATATCAGGCACCGGCGCACACAGCTTTTTCAGACGCGGATCGGGATGGAGCAGGATGGGACGTTTCATGCCGCACATCTAATCAGACCCGCCGCTTGGCGCAACTCCGCCACTCTCGCCTTGCGTCTGGCGGCCGGGCTTGGCACCACGGTCGAAGCCCTGTTCCAACTGCCGGAGACACACCCATGACCGCGCCCACCCCCGATTTCGACGAGATCATCGACCGCCGCGGCACCCACTCGGTCAAGTGGGATGCGATGGAGGCCCTCTATGGCGTGCCCGCCTCGGACGGTCTGTCTATGTGGGTGGCCGATATGGATTTCCGCCCGCCCGCCTGCGTTATGGGCGCGGTGCAGGCCATGGTCGATCAGGGCGTGCCGGGCTATTTCGGCAACGATACCCCCTACCGCGAGGCGATCTGCTGGTGGATGGCCGAACGCCACGGGTGGCGTGTGGACCCCGCTTCGATCTTCACCACCCACGGGCTGGTGAACGGCACCGCGATGTGCGTCGATGCCTTCTCTGCGCCGGGTGACAGGATCGTCCTGACCACGCCCGTGTACCATGCCTTTGCCAAGGTGATCCGCGCCGCGGGCCGCGAGGTGGCCGAGATGCCTCTGGCCCTGAACGACGGCCGCTATTCGATGGATTTCGACGCCTGGGATGCGGCGATGACCGGGGCCGAGACGATGTTCATCCTCTGCTCTCCGCACAATCCCGGCGGCCGGGTCTGGACGCGGGACGAACTTCAGGGCGTTGCCGATTTCTGCAAGCGGCATGACCTGATCCTCGTGTCGGACGAGATCCACCACGATCTGGTCTATCCCGGCTCTGCGCATATCCCGATGACGCTGGTCGACGACAGCATCGCGGACCGGCTGGTGATGATGACCGCGACAACCAAGACTTTCAACATCGCCGGGTCGCATTCGGGCAATGTGATCATCGCAGACGATGCCCTCCGCGCCCGGTTCGGCGCCCGGATGATGGCCCTGGGCCTGTCGCCCAACTCATTTGGCTTGCACATGGCCACGGCCGCCTACTCGCCCGAGGGTGCGGCCTGGGTTGATGAGCTGATGGCCTACCTCGCCGAAAACCAGCGTGTGTTCAACGCAGGCATCTCGGCCATCCCCGGCCTGTCTGCCATGCCGCTCGAGGCAACCTACCTCAGCTGGGTGGATTTCTCGGGCACCGGAATGGCGCGTGAAGAATTCACCCGCCGCACGCAAGAGGGCGCGCGGATCGCGGCCAACCATGGTCCCACCTTTGGGCTGGGCGGCGATCCGTTCCTGCGGTTCAACATCGCGACGCCCCGCGCCCGCATCGTCGAGGCCGTCTCCCGGATGCAGGACGCGTTTGGCGATCTGCAATAGGCCGCCGTCCCGTGTAGGATGGGTGCTAGCACCCATCCTACTCCTGGACTCACAAGCGCTTGCGAAAGGTGACCTTGTCGTCGCCGTCTGACCAGTAGTCGCGGATCACCGCCTCGGCCTCGTAGCCCAGCGCCGGGTAAAAGGCGCGCGCGCCCGCAAAGTCCGGCCCGCTCGACGTATCCACGATCATGATCCGCCCGGCCGCTGCCTTCGCCCCGGCCTCCGCCGCCTGCATCAGCGCCCGGCCCGCGGCCCGGCCCCTCAGTTCCTCGGCCACCGCAATCGCGCGCAGGTTCCACGTGCCTTCGGTGAGCATCTCTGGCGCTGCATAGGCCAGCCCGGCCACGCGCCCGCCCGCCTCGGCCACGTAAAACAGCGCGCCCTCCGCCTCTGCCAAACCCGGCAGCATCTCCGCCGGGAACAGCCCGGCCTCCTCTGCCAGCGCTCCAGTTTCTGCGTGATCGCGGGGTTCCATCTCTCTTATCTGCATCTCAGCGTCTCTCATCTCTGGTCCTGCTCTGCGCGCACCATTCGGATGCCCGCATGTGTTGCTCGGTAAGGCTTGCCACCCTGCGAGCGGATCAGCCGCCGCCGCCGCAACCGTTCAAACACCTGCATCGTGCAATCGGCCAGCACATGGCCCTCTCTTGTGAAACAGGTCACACCTTGCACCTTGCCATTCTCGGCCCGGTCAAAGGCAATGGCGCCACCCAGCGCCAGCACGTGCAGCACCCGCTGCTCGCGTTTCGAAATATTCATCGGGATTGTCTTCTTATGTCAGACACACACCATCAGGCCGCCCAGCCTCTCGCTTGGGCGGCGCCTTGGGTTGGCGAGGCCTTCAGATGGCCTCAGCGGTGTCCCGCAAGCTCTGACATAAAGTCTCCATCGGGCCACGCCTTGCGGCCCGTGCCATATGTATACCGCCACACAGGCGGCACGGCAACATCACTTGCCAAGCAGGGCAATCGGCGCATCCGGCGCGCGGTAGAAATCCAGCGGTGCGCGGTCGTCGGCCGCCGTGTTGCGCTTGAAATCAAAGCGCCATTCCGATCCGTCGCTGTCCGAGGTGACAATCAGGCACTGATACAGATGCCGCCCCCCGTCATACAGATCCACCAGCCCGCGCAGCTGCGGCGCTGTTTCGGCATCGAGCGTGAACCCGTCATGCCAAAGCTTCAAAACCCGAAAACTCGTCTCACCCTGTACCACACGGTAGCGGCTCTTGCGT
>JAHDCH010000020.1:0-2202 GCA_020629995.1 Pseudaestuariivita sp.
CAGGTCGACAAGGGCGGCCACAAGCACTTCATGGCCAAGGAGATCGCCGAACAGCCCGCCGTGATCGACCGCGCCCTGATGCATTACGTCACGCAGAACGGCATCAACATCCCCTCGGATGTGCTTGATTTCAAACAGGTCGACCGGCTGACCATGGTCGCTTGCGGCACGGCGTTCTATGCCTGCCTCACGGCCAAATACTGGTTCGAACAGCTGGCCCGCCTGCCGGTCGAGGTCGATGTCGCCTCGGAATTCCGCTATCGCGAACCGCCGGTGACGCGGGGCACCGTCGCCCTGTTCGTTTCACAATCGGGCGAAACCGCCGACACCCTCGCCGCCCTGCGCTATTGCGCCGAAAAGGCCGACCGGATCGTGTCGGTGGTGAACGTCCCCGAAAGCTCGATCGCCCGCGAAAGCGATCTGGCGCTGCCCATCCTCGCGGGCACCGAGATCGGCGTTGCCTCGACCAAGGCGTTCACCTGCCAGCTCACCGTCCTGTTCCTGCTGGCGCTCAAGGCGGCACAGGCGCGCGGCACCCTGTCCGACGCCGAGATCGCCCAGCACCTGTCGGACCTGGCCACGCTGCCGGCTCTGATCCAGCGTGCCATCGACATGTCCGGCGCGATCCAGGGCACCGCCCGCGGCCTTGCCGAGGCGCGCGACATCCTCTTCCTGGGCCGCGGCCTGATGTATCCCCTTGCCCTCGAAGGCGCGCTCAAGCTCAAGGAAATCAGCTACATCCACGCCGAAGCTTATGCATCGGGCGAGCTCAAGCATGGCCCCATCGCCCTGATCGACAAACACGTCCCCGTGGTCGTCATGGCCCCGCGCGACAGCCTCTTCGACAAGACCGTGTCGAACATGCAAGAGGTCATGGCCCGCTCGGGCAAGGTGGTTCTGGTCACCGACCCTTCGGGCGCGGATGAGGCTGGCGATGGCACTTGGAAGATCCTGCGCATGCCGCCTGTGTCGCCCACCCTTGCGCCGATCCTCTATGCGGTCCCGGCCCAGCTGCTGGCCTACCACACCGCCATCGCCAAAGGCACCGATGTGGACCAGCCGCGCAACCTCGCCAAGTCGGTGACGGTCGAATAGATGGGCAAGCAATTCCCCGCCCTCGATGATACACATATCGCCTTTATCGGGGCGCAGCTGATGTTCTTTTCCGGCTCGGCCGCGCCCGAGGGCAAGATCAACATCTCGCCCAAGGGCATGGACAGCCTGCGCGTCCTGTCCCCCACCCGCATCCTCTGGCGCAACATGACCGGCTCGGGCAACGAAACGGCCACGCATCTGGCCTCCAGCCCTCGGATGACGCTCATGTGGTGCTCCTTCGGCCCCCGCCCCATGATCCTGCGCTGCTACGGCACCGCCCGCGCCATCCACCGTGCAGATCCTGACTGGGCTGCGCTCGACGCTCATTTCGCGCCGCATTTCGCCGCCCGCCAGCTCTTCGACATGACCGTGGACATGGTACAGACCTCCTGCGGCTATGCCGTCCCCCGGATGGAGAACGCCGCCCCCCGCGACACCCTGTCAAAATGGGCGGCGGACAAAGGCCCGGACGGGATCGAGACCTACTGGCGCGAGCGCAACACCCATACTCTTGACGGCGCCGAGACGGGCATCGTCCCCAAATCCCTCGGCCCCGATGCCTGACACCCTGCCCCGTCTGCACGCCCTCGCGGACCCGTCCAAAGCGGCCGAGATGGCTGCCTACCACAAGGCAGACCGCCCCTATCTGGGCGTCGCCAACCCGGTCCTTGACGACATGGCGCGCGAGATGCGCCAATCGCTCCCCCTCGATGCCCGCGTGGCCGAGGCCTCTGCCCTCTGGGACACCAACATTCACGAGGCGCGCATCCTCGCCGCCAAGCTCTTCACCCAGGCGCGCATCCGCCCCGACGAGGCTGTCTGGGAGGTTCTGCAAACCTGGGTGCCCTCGTTCGACGCGTGGGCCATTGCCGATCACGCCTGCATGGCCGGTCAGCGCCGCCTCACCGCCGATCCGTCCCGCCTCGACACGGTCGAAGCCTGGACCCGCAGCCCCCACATGTGGACCCGCCGCGCCGCCCTCGTCATCACCCTGCCCTGGACCAAGCAAAACCACCCCAAACCGGCCGAGCTTGCGGCCCGTGACCGCATCCTCTCCTGGGCCTCCGGCTATGTCACCGACCCCGACTGGTTCATCCAGAAAGCCGT
>JAHDCH010000020.1:2302-6576 GCA_020629995.1 Pseudaestuariivita sp.
GCCGGCCCGTCCAGCGGGATCAGCTCGACCGCGCTCGACTTGCCCGATCCGGGGTACACCACCCGCCCCTGTGCCGGCGCGCTCACCAACGGCGTCTTCAGCCAGAACCCCGGCTGTGTCGGATCGCCCAGCGAGGCCACCGTCGTGCCCAGCCGCACCTCTCCTCCGCCGCTCGGCACCGCCGCCGCGACTTCGCGTTCCGCCTCCGTGGTGACGTCAAAATCCTCTTCCGACCTTGCCGCCGGCGGCACGGCGCGCTCGACCACGGGCACCGCCGCCGGCTCGATCACGCTGCTGCCTGTGTCCGGCCTCGGCTGCGGACGCGTGGCCTCCACCGGCGCGGGCGCTGGCTGCGCTGCCGGCGTGCTGCTCCGTCCCGGCAGGACGTTGTCGAACGACAGGTTGGAACATCCGGCCCCAAGGGCCACCATCAGAAACAAGGGAAACGCTCTAGTCATGCGGCGCACCATAGCCGTGCCTTGACACGCCCGCAATTGTCCCGATCTATCCTAGGCAGACATCCGCGAGCCGCCATGACACCCCCCCTGATCGATCCCTTCCAACGTGCCATTTCCTACCTGCGGGTGTCGGTCACCGACCGCTGCGATTTCCGCTGCGTCTATTGCATGTCGGAAAACATGACCTTCCTGCCCAAGCGTGAGCTCCTCACCCTCGAAGAGCTCGACCGCCTGTGCTCGGCCTTCATTCGCATGGGCGTGCGCAAACTGCGCATCACCGGGGGCGAACCTCTGGTCCGCCGTGACATCATGACCTTCTTCCGTGGCATGACCCGCCACCTCGAGGCCGGCGCGCTCGATGAACTGACGCTCACCACCAACGGCTCCCAACTCGCCCGCTTTGCCACCGATCTCTATGCTGCCGGGGTGCGCCGGGTGAACGTCTCGCTCGACACTCTGGACGAAGACAAATTCGCCCGCGTCACCCGCTGGGGCCGCCTGCCGCAAGTCTTGCGCGGGATCGAAGCGGCCCAGGCCGCCGGCCTCCGGGTCAAACTCAACGCCGTTGCCCTCAAGGGCTTCAACGAAGACGAGCTGATCTCGCTCACCGAATGGTGCGCCGCCCATGATTGCGACCTGACCTGGATCGAAGTCATGCCCATGGGCGATCTCGAAACCGAAGACCGGATCGGCCAGTACTGGGCGCTGTCGGACCTGCGCGCCCAGCTCGCCCAGACCTACACTCTGACCGACCTGCCCGAACGCACCGGCGGCCCCGCCCGCTATGTGCGGCTCGAAGAGACCGGGCAAAAGATCGGCTTCATCACCCCTCTCACCCACAACTTCTGCGAAAGCTGCAACCGCGTCCGCGTGACCTGCACGGGCGAGCTCTTCATGTGCCTGGGACAAGAGGACAACGCCGACCTGCGCAGCCCCCTTCGTGCCTCCGACCATGACGCCCCGCTCGAAGAGGCGATCCGCGCCGCCATCAGCCACAAACCCAAAGGCCACGATTTCGATTATTCCCGCCAGACCCAGGGCGGCCAGATGACCCGCCACATGTCCCACACCGGCGGCTGACCTCCCGCGAGGCGCGCTCGCACGGGCGCGATGAGCATTCAGGCGTTAACAGCCCGCCCGCCCCCGTTGCGCGCACGCCCCCCAATCTGCTCACTTTCACCCCCGAAACTGAGCAATATGTACAGAAATCCGCGCCCCGCTCAGGCCCACTCCGACCCCAGATCGTCCCTCGCGGCGTCAATCCAATGGGTCTTTAACCATTCACAGGGCCTCGAATACCGGATCAGCGATCCCCGGTATCCCTCCACTGCCTCCGGCATCTTGGGCCGTCCGTGAAAGCACACCACCCTTGCCCCTTCCGGCAAAACCGGGTCGCGCAGGTAATTCACCGGCGGCAGCCCGAGGCAATCGTGCTTGAACGACACCACCTGCTCTTCCGGAATGTAGGCAAAATCCCCATTGTCCATCGCCTTGTGCGAGGTATAGCGCTGCTCTGATCCGCGCGCCCTCTCCACCTCTTCGTAGGGATTTTTGGCAATATCCTCATAGAGATAGCCATGCTTCGCCGGATCATAGCGAAAGACCGATCCGTGGCCGGTCGGCCGCCCTTTTCGCTTTTCCACCCAATCGTGCCGCATCGCCACCTTGCCCGGCGCCATGCCCCAGATCTCGTCCAGCGATCCGGTGATCACCACATCCAGATCAAACCCCAGCACCGGCCCTTGCAGATCCGGAATAACCCCGGGGCGAAACAGCGAAACCTTCCTCATGGCCCCTTGCCGGTTGGCGCGCTTCAGCGCCTCCCCCATCGGCTCGGCAAAGGGCTCCACCGGCAGGTCCAGCACCTCCACATCCGGATGCAGCCCCTCCCCGTGCTCGGTCATGCACAGGAACCTGACCGGCCCCTCAAGGTTCCGCCTGACCCCCGAATACAGACGGTTCACATATTCCGGCCCAAACAGCGTCCCCCACTTGATGCACACCACCGTCTTCATGGGGTAACCCCTTCTTCTGGCTTATAAATATCCCCGCCGGAGGCTCCCGCCATCCGCCAAACACCCCTCCGCCAGACCCGTCTGGGCCGGCCCGCCAAAGGTGTTCCCTCCCCATAGGGGAGGGTCAGGGAGGGGGTCAAGCAAAGGTCTTGTGCCCGGTACGGGCGCGCCTTTGGATCAGCTTGCCGCAGGCATCCGCATCTCGACCAGCTCGGCCCACCAGGACGCCCCCGCGGGGATCGCGTCATCGTTGAAGTTGTACTTGGGATGGTGCACCGGAGCCGTGTCGCCATTGCCCACCAGGATATAGGCGCCGGGCCGCTCTTCCAGCATGAAGGCAAAGTCCTCGCCCCCCATCACCAGCGGCGCTTCCTCGCAATCCCCCGAAACTTTCTTAGCCGCTTCAATGGCATAGCCGGTTTCCGTCTCGTGGTTGACCATCACCGGATAGCTGCGCTTGTACATGATCTCGACCGTCGCGCCAAAGGCCTCTGCCGTGCTCTTGCTGATCGCGGTGATCCGCTCTTCCACCAGATCGCGCACCTCGGGCGCCATGGTGCGCACCGTGCCTTTCAGCGTTGCGGTCTGCGGGATCACGTTGAACGCCTTGGAGGAGGACTCAGCCGAGGTTACCGACAGCACCGCCTGTTTCACCGGGTCCACGTTGCGGCTCACAACCGACTGAAGCGCAAGGATAATATGGCTCGTCACCACCAGCGTATCGACCACCTCCTGCGGCTTGGCGGCGTGCCCGCCCTTGCCCTCGATCACGATCTCGAACTGGTCCGTCGCCGCAAAAAACGCGCCCGAGCGGATCGCGAACGACCCGACCGGTTTGCCCGGCCAATTGTGCATCCCATAGACCTCCTGCACGCCAAACCGCTCCATCATGCCGTCGTCGCACATCTCCTTGCCGCCGCCGCCGCCCTCTTCGGCGGGCTGAAAGATGACGACAACCGTGCCGTCGAAGTTCCTGGTTTCGCTCAGATATTTCGCCGCGCCCAGCAGCATCGCCGTGTGCCCGTCATGCCCGCAAGCATGCATCGCGCCATCGGTCTTGGACGCATACTCAAGCCCCGTCTCCTCGTGGATCGGCAGCGCGTCCATGTCGGCGCGCAGGCCGATCACCCGGCCCGACCCGCCCTTGCCCTTGATCACGCCCACCACGCCGGTGCGCCCGATCCCGGTGACCACCTCGTCACAGCCAAAGCCTTGCAGCTTCTCGGCCACGATGGCGCTGGTGCGGTGCGTGTCGAACAGGATCTCGGGGTTCTCGTGCAGATCGCGGCGCCACTCGGTGATCTCTTTTTGCATCTCTGCCAGACGGTTACGGACAGGCATTCACTTACTCCTTCAACATCTCGATCAGGCGGCGCATGAAGGCTTCGCCTTCGTCCAGCTGGGCCGCATCAAGGTATTCGTTGGGTTGGTGCGCCTGGGCGATGTCACCCGGGCCGCACACAACCGTGCTGATCCCCACATCCTGGAAATGCCCGGCCTCGGTGCCATAGGACACAACGCCGCGCGCATTGTCGCCAGTGATCTTGCGCACCATGGCCTCGGCCTCGCCCTCTTCTTCGGGGCGCAAGGCAGGCACCGAGAATTTCTCGGTCAGCACCACCCGCGCCTCGGGGCGGATGGCCTGCATCTCGGCCTCAAGCTCGGCCACGCGGGCCAGATAGCGCGCCTTGGCCGCTTCGGTGTCGTCGCCCGGGACAAACCGCCAATCCATGCCGAACCGGCAATCCTTGGCGGTGATGTTGTGGGCGGTGCCGCCTTCGATCATGCCGACGTGCAGCGT
>JAHDCH010000020.1:6676-18016 GCA_020629995.1 Pseudaestuariivita sp.
AGCGCGATTTGCAGAGGTCTCGTCACGCCCATCGTGCGTGCCTCGACCAGCGCCCAGATGGCCAGCGCGTCAAAGCCTTTCATGTCGCAAGTGCCCCGGCCATAGAGCCGCCCATCCCGTTCGGTCACGGTCCAGGGGTCGGTGTCCCACGCCTGCCCGTCCACCGGCACCACATCGGTATGGCCCGACAGGACCACACCGCCCGCCACATCCGGGCCGACATGGGCAAACAGCGCGTGTTTGGTGGGCTCGTCGGCCTTGATCTGCCGGTGGCTTTCGATGCCATGAGAAGCAAGGTATCCGGCCACCCAATCGATCAGGGGGATGTTGCTGTCGCGGCTGACAGTCGGAAAACTGACCAGTTTGTCCAGCAGGGCGCGCGGGCTGAGGGGGGTGCTGCTCACGAGGCAGCTCCGAAAGGTTCGCCAAAGAAAACCAATGTGCAATCCTCATCAGCCACATGAAATTCGCGCTGGCCATAGGCCTGATTGAACGGCGCGCGCACCCTGCGTTTTGGCAAGCGGTCAAGAGCCGATTTCATATCCGCATAGACCGCGTCCAGCCCAGTCACGTCGATATAGAACGAGCCCTGACGCTCGGAATGCGACAGGTCAACCTCGGGGCTGACCTCGACCAGCCGGATCGCCACCGCATCACGCCTCAGGAAGGCATAGCCATCTTGCACGACTCCAGTCTCGAACCCCAGCGTGTCGCGGTAGAACGCCAGCTGGGTCTCAAGCCGGGTGCAAGGTATAAAAGGCGTGATCTGGGCCAGACGCATCCGCACTCAATACCCGCTGTCGCTGGTCAGAACAAAATGGCCCGGCGACACCTCTTCAAACTCGGTTTTGGCCGGTTCGTGCCCGACGGGGTGGATCGGCGACGGGATCGGTTTGAATTGCAGATCGCTTTCAGACGTGCGGCGGCGCGGGTCGGCGATGGGCACAGCCTTCATCAAGGCACGGGTATAGGGGTGCTGCGGGTTCTCGAACACGGCGGCGCGGGGACCAAGCTCGACGATCCGGCCCAGGTACATCACGCCCACCTGATGGCTGACCCGTTCGACCACGGCCATGTCGTGGCTGATGAACAGGTAGCTGAGGCCCAGCTCGGCCTGCAATTCCAGCATCAGGTTCAAAACCTGTGCCTGCACGCTGACATCGAGCGCCGAGACAGCCTCGTCCGCCACGATCAGCTTGGGGTTCAGGGCCAGCGCGCGGGCGATCGCGATCCGCTGGCGCTGACCGCCCGACAATTCGTGCGGGAAGCGGCGCATAAAGCTGCGCGGCAATTCGACCCGGTCAAACAGCATCTCACATTTGGCGCGGATGTCGTCCGCCGAATAGCCGGCGAAGTTCTTCATCGGCTCGGCCACCTGATCGACCAGCTGCATCTGCGGATTGAGCGAGGCAAAAGGGTCCTGAAAGATCATCTGCATATCGGCGCGGGCGCGGCGCAGGCCCTCGGGCTTGAGCGCCATCACGTCCACGCCATCCAGGTCGATCTGGCCCGACAGAGGCTCGACCAGCCGCAGGATCGACCGGCCCGCGGTGGATTTGCCGCAGCCCGATTCGCCCACCAGGCTGAGCGTCTGCCCTTTGTTGACGGTGAACGAGATATCCTCGACCGCGTGCACATTGGCGACCTTGCGGCGGAAAAATCCGCCCAGCACGGGGAACCGCGTCGTCAGGTTCCGCACCTTGAGCAGCGGCTGATCCGTGCCGGGTACGGGCGCGTCATTCTTCAGCTCCTTGCCCAGCAGCTTCATCGGCTCGGGCGCGGCCTTGCCGCGCATCTCGCCCAGTTTTGGCACGGCGGCCAGCAGCGCCTTGGTGTAGGGATGCTGGGGGTTTTCGAATATCTGTTCGACGGGCCCCTCTTCGACCTTGTTGCCGCGGAACATCACGACAACGCGGTCGGCCATCTGGGCGACCACGGCCATGTCATGGGTGATGAACATCACCGCGGTCCCGGTTTCACGCTTGAGCCGGTTCATCAGCGCCAGGATTTCGGCCTGGATGGTGACGTCGAGCGCGGTTGTCGGCTCGTCCGCGATCAGCAGCCTGGGCTCGCAAGCCAGCGCCATGGCGATCACCACGCGCTGGCGCATGCCGCCCGACAGCTCGTGCGGATATTGCTCCATCCGGCGCTCGGGCTCGGGGATGCGCACCTGTTTGAGCAGGTCTAGCGCGCGCGCATCCGCGTCTTTCTGAGACAGGCCCTTGTGCAGGCGCAGCCCTTCGGTCAGCTGGCGGCCCACGGTAAAGACAGGGTTGAGCGCGGTCATCGGCTCTTGGAAGATCATGCCGATCTCGTTGCCGCGGATGCCCCGCATCGCAGCGGTGGATTTCTTCGACAGGTCCTCGGGCGCGGCGCCGCCGCGGTCAAAAAGCAGCTCTCCCTTGGCGATGGCACCGCCGCCAAATTCGACCAGCCGCATCAGCGACAGGGACGACACCGATTTGCCCGATCCCGATTCGCCGACGATGCAGACGGTCTCGCCGGGGTTTACGTCAAACGATACGTCCTTGACCCCGGCAACCGGGCCATCCTTGGTCTGGAACTCGACGCGAAGGGATTTGAACTGGGCCAGAGGCGTATCGAGCATGGGATTTCCTGATGTGCGGGACGCCCAAACGCTACGCAGCCGCGCGCCGCATTGTCAAACGGCAAGCCGGTTTCCCCAGCGCAAGGGTTGCTTTTTTCCGAATCTCTGCGTGTCATGGCGGCAGGGGTGATGCTGGCCAACGGCCGGACTGCGTGCTGCGTGTTCTGAACGAGTGACCGGTATCCACCCGAAAACAAACAGTTTGTCACGGTCCCGTATCGGCCATGGCGGACATCTCAGGGAGACATTCATGAAACTGAAATCAGTTTTGATGACCTCGGCCGCAGCGGCCGTTGCGCTGGCGGGCATGGCCGCAGCCGAGCGCGGCAGCGACGGCGAGGTCAAGATCATTTACTGGCAGGCGCCTTCGATCCTGAACCCGTTCCTGTCGGGCGGCACCAAGGACGTTGAAAGCGCCTCGATGATCATCGAGCCGCTGGCCCGCTACAACGAAAAGGGCGAGCTGGTCCCCTGGCTGGTCACCGAGATCCCCACCGTGGACAACGGCGGCGTGAGCGCGGACCTGACCTCGATCACCTGGAAGATCACCCCCGGGCTGACGTGGTCGGACGGGACGGCCTTTACCTCGGCGGACGTGGCGTTCACCTATGAATACTGCACCGACCCCGAAGGCGGCTGTGCGCAGGTCACCAAGTTCGAAGGTGTCACCAGCGTTGAAACCCCGGACGCGCTGACCGTTGTGGTCAACTTTGCCGGCCCCACGCCCAACCCCTACGGCCCGTTCGTGGGCGGCGAAAGCCCGATCCTGCAAAAGGCGCAGTTCGAGCAGTGCAAGGGCGCAGCGGCGCCGACCTGTACCGACCAGAACTTTGGCCCCGTCGGCACCGGCCCCTTTGTGGTGGACGAGTTCAAGCCGAACGACGTGATCGTCATGTCGGCCAACCCCAACTACCGTGACCCGGCCAAGCCCGCCTTTGCCAAGGTCACCTTCAAGGGCGGCGGTGACGCAACCGCAGCGGGCCGCGCCGTGATGGAAACGGGCGAGTTCGACTATGCCTGGAACCTGCAGCTGGCGCCCGACGTGATCGCGCAGATGCAAGAAGGCGGCAAAGGCACGCCGGTCGCAGGCTTTGGCCCGCTGGTCGAGCGCCTGATGCTGAACCAGGCCAACCCCGATCCGGCGCGCGGCGACATGCGCTCGGTCAAGGATGACCCGGCGGGCGGCTCCGAGCACCCGTTCCTGGGCGATCCGGCGGTCTACAAGGCGCTGTCGATGGCGATCGACCGCACGCTGCTGGTCGAAATCGGCTACGGCCAGGCCGGCAAGGTGACCTGCAACTGGGTGCCCGCACCCGACGCGTTCAACTCGACTTCGATGATGTGCGACACGCAGGACATGGAAGGCGCCAAGAAGCTGCTGGATGATGCCGGCATCGTCGACAGCGACGGCGACGGCGTGCGCGAAAAGGACGGCGTTCCGCTCAAGATCCTGTACCAGACCTCGACCAACGCGGTCCGTCAGGACTTCCAGGCCCTGATCAAGGGCTGGTGGGAAGAGCTGGGCGTGGCAACCGAGCTGCGCAACATCAACGCATCGGTCTTCTTTGGCGGTGACCCGGGCTCGCCCGACACGTTCCAGAAGTTCTTTGCCGACGTCGAGATGTATGCCAACACCTTCAACGGCACCGACCCGCAGTCCTACCTGGGCAACGGTCTGTGCGACAAGGCACCGCGCCCCGACACGCAGTGGCAGGGCGAGAACATCTCGCGCTTCTGCATGCCCGAGTTCGACGCGCTGCACGCCAAGCTGCGTGACACCGCCGGCATCGAGGCCCGCGCCGAGATCGGCAAACAGCTGAATGACATGATGGTGCAGAACGGCGGGATGATCCCGCTGGTGCACCGCGGCCGCCTGTCGGCCCATGCCAACAGCCTGGGCGGCGTTGTCCTGAACGTGTGGGACAGCGAACTGTGGAACGTTGCCGACTGGCACCGCATCGACTGACCCGAAAGAGCGGTCGCCCCACCGCGGGGCGGCTGACCGTAGGATGGGTGCTAGCACCCATCCTACACCCGTTTTCCAAAGGTATGCCCGGTAGATGCTGACCTACACGATCCGTCGCCTGATCCTTTCGATCCCGACGCTTCTGTTCATCGCCCTTGTCATCTTCATGCTGCTCGAGCTGGCCCCCGGCGATCCGATGGCGCAGGTCCCGCTGACCGTGCCCGCCGAGGTCAAGGAACAGATGCGCGTCGCGCTTGGCCTCGACCAGCCCTCTTACGTCCGGTTCTGGAAGTGGATTGTGCAGATCTTCTGGATCGAGCCCAAGGTTTTCATCGACTGGCTGACCACATCGTCGGGCCTGTTCGGCTGGTTGCCGGACACCGCGTTCTACGAGCGCTGTGTAGGCCTGTCGAACCTCGACACCTGCGATTATCGCGCCCTGTCGTGGCAGACCCGGTCGCCGGTGATCGACATCGTGCTGCAACGCATTCCGCAAACCCTGTGGGTGGTCGGTACGGCTTATGTGGTCGGCATCCTGATCGCGCTGCCTATCGGCATCTATTCGGCCTACCGGCAGTATTCATGGTTCGACCAGGCCGGCACGTTCGTGTCGATGGTCGGCTTTTCGGTCCCGCCGTTCTTTTCCGGCGTGCTGGTGATCGTGATCTTCTCGGTCGGGCTGGGATGGTTCCCGTCGATCTACGACACCACTCTGGAAGTGAACAGCTGGGAAAGCTTCAAGAAGCAGATCAACCAGATGATCCTGCCGGTCATGGTCCTCGCGCTTCAGATCACGGCACAGATCAGCCGCTTCATGCGCGCCTCGATGCTGGACAACCTCAATCAGGACTACGTGCGGACCGCCCGCGCCAAGGGGCTGGGCGAGCGCGTGGTCGTCATGGTCCACGTCCTGCGCAACTCGATGATCCCGGTGGTCACGGTGATCGCGCTTGGCATCCCGTCGATCTTTGGCGGCGCCATCATCACCGAACAGGTGTTCAAGGTGAACGGCATCGGCCAGATGCTGATCGGTGCGATCCAGGCCAACGACCTGCCCACCGTGCAGACGCTGACCTTTGTCTTTGCCTTCCTCATCGTCATGTTCAACCTGATCGCGGATGTGCTCTATGGCATCCTCGACCCGAGGATCCGCTATGAGTGAGCCTGTCCCCTCTTCCCCGCTGTCAGCCACCGGACCGCTTCAGGACGAAGTGTCCGTCGATGGCGAAAGCGCCGTTCTGACATCCCCGCCGCGCAGCCAGTGGCGCGATGTCTGGGACCAGTTCAAGACGCACAAGGGCGCGCTTTTTGGTGCCTTTGTGTTCCTGTTCATCACCGCAGCCGTGTTCCTTGGGCCGCTGATCTGGCGCGTCGATCCGCAATTTCTGCCCAAGGGCCGCGACTTTCTGAACCTGCGCGACACGCGCCCCATATGGACCGCGCTGTGGGACAGCGGCGCCAAGGTCACCTGGGCCCACCCGCTGGGCACCGACAACCTGGGCCGCGACACGCTGGCGCGGCTGATGTTCGGGGGGCGGATCTCGATCGCGGTGGGGCTGACGGCCATGGTGCTGAGCCTGGTGCTGGGCACGGCCGTGGGCGTTGTCGCGGGGTATTTCAAACGGCTGGATGGCCCGCTCATGCGGCTGACGGACCTGTTTCTGGCGCTGCCCCTGCTGCCGATGATCCTGGTTGCCTCGCTGCTGTTCCGCGACATGCTGGCCGCGATGTTCGGGATCGAGGGCGGTATTTTCATCCTGATCGTGGCGCTGATCGGGATCACCTCGTGGATGCAGACCGCACGCATCGTGCGCGGCGATGTGCTGGCCCTGAAAGAGCGCGAGTTCGTGCTGGCGGCCAAATCCATCGGCACCCGCCCCGGCGCGTTGATCCGCCGACACATGCTGCCGAACATCCTGTCGCCGATCATGGTGTCGGCCACTCTTGGCATCGCGACGGCGATCATCACCGAGAGCGCCCTGTCGTTCCTTGGCTTTGGCTTTCCGCCCGACTTCCCGACCTGGGGCCGCCTGCTGAATGATGGCGTTGACCGGCTGGTCAGCTATCCCGAACGGTCGATCCTGCCGGGCATCCTGATCAGTCTGGTGGTGCTGTCGGTGAACTATCTGGGTGATGGTCTGCGCGATGCTCTTGATCCGCGGATCCGCGGCCGCTAGCCGGGCGACCCAGAAGGTGCAGGCCGTCCGGGCCTGCGCTTTATTGGCGTTCGACTTCGCGCCGCAACCGGCGGATCAACAGCCAGACGATCAGCACCACGGGCGGCGCGGCCAAAGCCGTGAGCCAGCCCTTGGACAGGCCCGTCGCCTCGCCCAGCGGATAAAGCAGATAGCCCGCAAGGCTGACCGCGTAATAGCTGATTGCCACGATCGACAGCCCTTCGACCGTCTTTTGCAGGCGCAGCTGCAGGTCGGCGCGGCGGTCCATGCTTTCCAGCAGGGCCTGGTTCTGGGCCGAGCGTTCCACCTCGACCCGGGTGCGCAGCAGGTTGCCCGCGCGTTCTGCACGGGTCGACAGCTGGTGCATCCGCGCCTCGGTGGCCTTGACCGTGCGCATCGCCGGATCGAACCGGCGCATCATGAATTCGTTGAATGTCTGACGCCCGGCAAAACGTTCTTCGCGCAGCACCTCGATCCGCTGGGCCACGATGGCCTCATACGCCCCGGTTGCACCAAACCGGAACGACGTCTGCGCCACCAGTTTTTCCAGATCAGCCGAGACGGCCAGCAGGGATTTCAGCGTGCGTTCATGCGCGCTGTCGCTGGCGCTGTCGTCAGCCATGCCCGTCACAAGCCCGGTCAGCTGCGCCTCGAGCCCGCCCAGCTCGGGGCCGATGGCGCGCACCTTGGCAAGGCCCAGCATCGACATCGCCTTGTATGTCTCGATCTCGCACAGCCGCTGCACGATGCGCCCCACGCGCTGCGCCCCGGCTTCCTTGGAGGCAAAGACCGCAAGGCGCATGTGCCCTGCGGGATCGATGCGAAAGTCGCCGGCGATCACGGCTGACCCGTCCAGGATGCGGCTGACCGCAAGGCTTTCGGGCACGAACCAGTCGGTCAGCTTGCGCAGCATCAGCTCTTCGTCGGTCTCGACCTCGACCCGGATCAGGGCCGATGTCACCCGGCTGCCCGGCGCTTCGGCCAGCCAGTCTTCCGAGAACAGCGCAAAGGTTGCCGCGTCAAAGGGCGCTTCTGCCGTGCCTGCACCAAAAAGCGTGTAGGTCACGAACTCGGTGTGGCTTTCCCATTTCAGAAGGTGCTTGCCGATCTGCCCAAAGTAATGCGTGGCACCCGGTTGCGGATGCGGCGCGCCGTAGCGGTCCAGCAGCTTGATCAGATGCGCCAGATCGCGGCTCTTGTCGCGGCCGGCTGCGCCATGTTCAGGCTTGATCGCCAGAAAGGCCGCCCGGCACGGCGCGTCAAGCGTGGGAAACGGGCGGGCGTGCAGCTCGTTGGCCAGCGCATAGCGGTTCGGCAGATCAGAGATCGGCATGGCCCGGTTCCTTGTCCAGTTGCGCATGACCTAGCAGAGCGCGGCGCGATGTAAAGGAATACATATGTATTCTCAAAGTGTTACCGCCACCGCACAAAAACGGGGCGCTCAGGTCTGCCTGGCGCCCCGTTTTGTGACATGTGTAGGATGGGTGCTCGTCACCCATCACCGCTTTACGAGATCTTGGTCAGCAAGGCATCCAGCGAAGCCTTCGCATCCCCATAGAACATCCGCGTATTGTCCTTGAAGAACAGCGGGTTCTCGATCCCCGAATACCCGGTGCCCTGCCCGCGCTTGGACACGAACACCTGTTTCGACTTCCAGCACTCCAGCACAGGCATGCCAGCGATGGGCGAGTTCGGGTCGTCCTGCGCCGCAGGGTTCACGATGTCGTTCGACCCGATGACGATCGAAACATCGGTTTCCGGGAAGTCATCGTTGATCTCGTCCATCTCCAGCACGATGTCATAAGGCACCTTGGCCTCGGCCAGCAGCACGTTCATGTGCCCGGGCAGACGGCCGGCGACCGGGTGGATCGCAAAACGCACCTCCTTGCCCTTGGCGCGCAGGCGGCGCGTCAGCTCGGCCACGTTCTGCTGCGCCTGAGCCACGGCCATGCCGTAGCCCGGGATGATGACGATGCTGTCGGCGTCTTCCAGAGCCTGCGCCACACCGTCGGCATCGATGGCGATCTGCTCGCCCTCGACAGCCATCTGCTCACCCGCCGGGCCACCAAAGCCGCCCAGGATGACCGACACGAACGAGCGGTTCATCGCCTTGCACATGATGTACGACAAGATCGCGCCCGACGAGCCGACCAGCGCGCCCACAACGATCAGAAGGTCGTTGCCAAGGCTGAAGCCAATCGCCGCCGCAGCCCACCCCGAATAGGAGTTCAGCATCGAGACAACCACGGGCATGTCCGCCCCGCCGATCCCCATGATCAGGTGATAGCCGATGAACAGGCCGGCAATCGTCAGCAGAACCAGCGCCCAGCTGCCCGACCCGCTGAGATACATGATCAGCAGCAGGACCGACAAAGCCGCCGCGCCCGCGTTCAGGAAATGCCCGCCGGGCAGTTTCTTGGCGCCCGTGTCGACGCTGAACGGCAGTTTCGACGAATTGCCCGCCAGCTTGGCATAGGCGATCACAGACCCTGTAAAGGTCACGGCGCCAATCCAGATGCCCAGCACCAGCTCGACCCGCAGGATGCCAATCTCGACCGGCGTCTTTTTGGCCACCAGCGCCGTGAACGATCCGGCGTCCGTGAGGCTCTCGCCCGCCGCCTTGGCCGATTCGACCATGTTGATCGTGATGTCGGCGTTGAAGCCCACGAACACCGCCGCCAGACCAACCATCGAGTGCATGATGGCGACCAGCTCGGGCATTTCGGTCATCTCGACCTTGGTGGCCAGTTGATACCCAACCGCCGCGCCGCCCGCGATCAACACCAGCGAGGCCAGCCACAGGCCCGAACCGGGGCCAAACAGCGTGGCCAGCACGGCAATCGCCATGCCCACGATGCCGTACCACACCGCGCGTTTCGCGCTTTCCTGCCCCGACAGCCCGCCCAGCGACAGGATGAACAGAACGCCCGCGACCACATAGGCCGCAATGGTGAATGCGTTTTCCATGTGCCTCGCTCCTTTACGATTTCTGGAACATGGCGAGCATGCGCCGTGTCACGAGGAAGCCGCCGAAGATGTTGACGGAGGCCATGAAAATACCCAGCGCCGCAAGCAGCGTGATCAGCACGCTCGACGATCCGATCTGGATCAGGGCGCCCAGAATGATGATCGACGAAATCGCGTTGGTGACAGCCATCAGCGGCGTGTGGAGCGAATGCGCCACGTTCCAGATCACCTGGAAGCCGATGAAGACCGACAGAACGAACACGATGAAATGCTGCATGAACGACGCCGGCATGCCGGGGATCAGGCCCACGCCCAGGATCAGCGCCGCGCCGATGGCCAGCAGGGTGACCTGGCTTTTGGTCTGCGCCTTGAAGTCCGCGGCCTCTTTGGCGCGCTTTTCCTCGGGCGTCAGTTCCTTGGGCGCTTCCTTCTTGGGCTGCGCCGCAATGGCGGCCACCTTGGGCGGCGGCGGCGGGAAGGTGACTTCCTTGTCGAAGGTCACGGTCGCGCCGCGGATCACGTCATCTTCCATGTTGTGGTTGATGACACCGTCCTTTTCGGGCGTCAGATCGCTCAGCATGTGCCGGATGTTGGTCGCGTACAGCGTCGAGGATTGCGTCGCCATGCGGCTGACCAAGTCGGTGTAACCGATGATCGTCACGCCGTTGTCGCTGACGATCTTCTCGTCCTTGACGGTCAGCTCGCAGTTGCCGCCGCGCTCGGCCGCAAGGTCCACGACGACCGAGCCGGGCTTTTGCATCTCGACCATATCCTTGGTCCACAGAACCGGCGCATCGCGGCCCGGGATCAGGGCGGTGGTGATGACGATGTCCATCTCGGGCGCCAGCTCGCGGAACTTGGCCAGCTGCGCCTCGCGGAATTCGGGGCTGGAGGGGGCCGCATAACCGCCCGTCGCCGCGCCGTCCTGCGCCGCCTCTTCGAACTCGAGGAAGACGAACTCGGCGCCCATCGATTCAATCTGCTCGGCCACTTCGGGCCGCACGTCGAACGCGTAGGTGATCGCGCCCAGCGAGGTCGATGTGCCGATCGCCGCAAGGCCCGCGACGCCCGCGCCCACAACCAGAACCTTGGCCGGGGGCACCTTGCCCGCGGCGGTCACCTGACCGGTGAAGAACCGGCCAAAGTTGTTGCCCGCCTCGATCACCGCGCGGTAGCCGCCGATGTTGGCCATGGACGACAACGCGTCCATCTTTTGCGCGCGGCTGATGCGCGGGACCATGTCCATCGCGATGGTGCGCACGCCCTTGTCGGCGAGCGTCTTCATGTCCGCCTCGTTCTGGGCGGGCCAGAAGAACGAGATCAGAGTCTGCCCTTCGGACAGCATCTTGATCTCCTTGGCCTCGGGACCGCGCACCTTGGTGATGACCTCGGCGGCGGCATAAAGCGCCTTGGCATCCTTGACGACCTCGACGCCCGCCTCGGTATAGGCGGCATCGGTGAACCCGGCCTTTTGCCCCGCGCCCGACTGGATCACGCAGGTGTGCCCCAGTTTTTGCAGCTGTTTCGCCGAGTCGGGCGTCATCGCGACGCGCGCTTCCCCTTCGAACAGCTCTGTTGGTGTCCCGATCTTCACGTGCGAGGTCCCCTTTTGCTGTACAAAT
>JAHDCH010000021.1 GCA_020629995.1 Pseudaestuariivita sp.
TTCTGTTGCCTTATTACATCAACTTGCGGCGCCGTGTCACGAAAATATCCAGATCATTAATCTTTTTTCTGAGCGTATTGCGGTTGATCCCAAGCAGCTCGGCGCATTTGATCTGGTTCCCGCCGGTGGCCTCGAGCGAGATTTCGATCAAGGGCGCTTCGACTTCGCGCAGAATACGCGCGTACAGCCCCGGAGGCGGCAAAGCCGCGCCATGCAGATCGAAATAACGCCGCAGATGGCGCGAGATCGAGGCCGAAAGCTTTTCGGTGTCAGCTGCGCTGCCATGCAGCACAGGCTCCATCTCGGGCTGGTTGCCCAGCACGGTTTCCACTTCCGAGCGGGTGATCTCTTCGGCGCGGCTGGTCAGGCACAGGCGGCGCACAGCGTTTTCCAGCTGGCGCACGTTGCCGGGCCAGGAATATTGGCGGAACAATTCGCCCGCATCGCCGGACAGCCAGCGACGGGTCATGCCCTCGCGCTCGACCCGGGTCAGGAAATGATCGGTCAGCAGCGCGATGTCCTCGACCCGTTCGCGCAGGGCCGGCACGTGCAGCGCAGCACCCGACATGCGGTAGTAGAGGTCCTGCCGCACCTGACCTGCCTCCATTGCCGAGGCAAGATCGGTCTGGGACGTCGCCATGAAGCGCGGCACCTGTTCGTCCAGCCCGTCCATCATCCGCACGATGCGCGACTGGATCTCGTCCGCGATATCGCCGATTTCCTCGATCAGGATGGTGCCGCCCCGCGCACGGGCCAACACGCGCGCGGGGCCTTCCAGCTCTTGCAGGTCGGCGGCCGTGACAGTGATGAACGGCAAGGTCCGGCGGTCGGAAAAATCGTGGATCGCACGGGCTATCAGCGATTTGCCGGTGCCGGATTCGCCCGTGATAAGTACCGGCAGATCGGTGTTCATCACCTTGGCCACCAGACGGTACAGCGCCTGCATCGCCGGTGTCTTGCCCACCAGGGGCAGCTCGTCCGGTTCGGCCGGCACGTCGTCCACCGGCGCCGACACGGCGGCGCTGCGGTTTTCCAGCGCCTTGGACGTACGCTTCATCAGGTCGGGCAGATCGAAGGGTTTGGGCAGGTAGTCATAGGCTTCGGCTTCGGCGGCCTGGATCGCGGTCATGATCGTGTTCTGGGCCGAAATCACGATCACCGGCAGCTGGGGGCGGTCCTGCTTGATCTTGGGCAGCATCTCGAGCCCGTTCCCGTCGGGCATCATCACATCCGAGATCACCACGTCGCCCTTGCCCTCACCCACCCAGCGCATCAGCGTGGTCAGCGATGAGGTCGCATGCACCTTGCACCCTGCGCGCGTCAGCGCCTGGGTCAGAACGGTGCGGATCGTACGGTCGTCATCAGCGACGAGGACAGTGCCGTCCATGGCTTAACGCTCCTTGGTTTTGGGGGCAGCGCCCCGTGAAATGGGATCGGGGCCCTTTGCCCGCGGAAGTGAGATGCGAAACACTGTGCGCCCGGGCACGGATTCAACGCTGATCCAGCCGTCGTGGTCCTCGATGATCTTGGACACCAGCGCCAGGCCAAGACCCGTGCCGTTTTCGCGACCCGATACAAACGGATCAAAGATGTCGTCGCGGATCCTGTCCGGCAGGCCCGGCCCGTCGTCGATCACCTCGATCTGCAAGGGCAGCGACCGGCCTGTGCCATCGGACCGGCGCAGGCTGAAGGAATGTTCGAAATAGGTGCGCAGACGGATCGTGCCGCGCCCGTCCGGCGCCGCCTCGGATGCGTTCTTGAGCAGGTTCAGAACCACCTGCAACAGCTGGTCCGCATCGCCAAGCGCGGCTGGCAACGACGGGTCGTATTGCTCGATGATCTTCATATTGGCGCCAAAACCCAGATGCGCCGACCGGCGCGCCCGGTCCAGCACATCGTGGATGTTGACCTCGCCGCGTTCGGGCGGCGACAGGTTGCCGAATTGCTCGACCTGTTCGAGCAGCTTGAGAATGCGCCGCGTCTCGGCCACGATCAGATCGGTCAGCTCAAGATCACCATTGCTGAGGCCCATCGACAAAAGCTGTGCCGCCCCGGTGATCCCGGCCAGCGGGTTCTTGATCTCGTGCGCCAGCATCTCGGCCATACCGATCGCGGATTTGGCGGCCGATTTCACCGTGTGGTTCTGCGTCATGCGACCTGCCAGCTCGCGCGGGGAGATCAGCAGCAACATGGTGTCCGCAGCGTTCTGCAGAGGCGCGATCTGAAGGTTGCAATGCAGTGGCGCTCTTTCGCCCGTGCCGACATCGACATCGTTCACGAACAACGGGGTGCCGTTTGCCCGGGCGCGGCGCAAAGCGACTTCGAGAGGGGCATCCACGGCCAGTTTGTCCCAGACGGGTTGCCCCCTGAGCGCCTTGGCAGAGGTGTTCATGAAACCTTCGGCTGCCGGATTTGCATCGACGATAAGCTCGGCGGCATCCACGATCAGCCCCGGGACGGGCAACGAGGCCCAGATATCCGTGACCGGCGCCGTCATGCCGCCACCGGAGCAGAACAGGTGGATTGCACCAGCGCGTCCGGCAACCGGCGCAGCACGTCGGCAGGTGCGCGCGTGGTCAGAATTTCGCGGCGCAGCGCGGCGGGTGTCGCCGCGCGGTCCATGTACCACCCCAGATGCTTGCGCGCGACGCGCAGCCCCAGATCCTGACCGTAAAAGCCCAGCATCCTGTCATAATGTTCGCTGACCAGGTCAACCAGCGCCCCGCCCCGCGGCACATCGGGTGCCGGCGTGCCGTG
Organism: Pseudaestuariivita sp.; assembly: GCA_020629995.1. GTDB lineage: Bacteria > Pseudomonadota > Alphaproteobacteria > Rhodobacterales > Rhodobacteraceae > Pseudaestuariivita. The sequence goes on from JAHDCH010000021.1 coordinate 2,758, forward strand.
CAGGTCGTGGGCGATCTGCGCAATGGTCCAGGGCGCGCCCTGCGCGCCCCGGCCGATCATCACACCGTCCGCGCCAGACGCCTTCAGCGCAGCCCGCGCCGTCGCGGCATCGACGATATCGCCATTGGCGATCACGGGCACCGAAACGGCCTGTTTGACCGACGCGATTGCGGCCCAGTCGGCCCGGCCCTTGTAAAACTGGCAACGCGTTCGGCCATGGATCGTGATCATGCGCACACCTGCCGCCTCAGCGCGGCGCGCGATGTCGGGCGCGTTGCGGCTGTCATCATCCCACCCCAGCCGCATCTTGAGCGTGACGGGCACCGAAACGGCATTCACCACGGCTTCGATCAGCGACAAGGCGTGATCTGGCGTGCGCATCAGGGCCGAGCCGGAATAGCCGCCCACAACCTTTTTCGCAGGACAGCCCATGTTGATGTCGATCGCCCGCGCGCCCATGCCGGCGACAACGCGCGCCGCCTCGGCCATCCAGCCTGCATCGCGCCCTGCCAGCTGCACCGAGGTGCGCGCTTCTTCCAGCCCAAGATCGGCCCGTTCGCGGGTGCCGCGCTTGGCCTGCACCATTTCCTGGCTGGCGACCATTTCGCTGACCAGAAGACCCGCACCAAAGCGCGCGACCATCTGCCGGAAAGGAAGATCGGTGATGCCGGACAGCGGCGCCAACAGCACCGGCGGGTCGATCGAGACGGGTCCGAGGGAAATCCCCACGCGCAGATCCTTGCTTAATCCTTGTGCATCTGCGCCGATGAATACCCGGCGAACGGGCCGGTCTCAATGCTTTGCAGCAAGGAAAAAGCGTGGCTTCCGGCAATATGCTTGTAAATTAGGCAATACGGCCCGAGACACGAAAGGCTGGACGCGCGCGACCCGACAGGCCACAAGCGGGGTGCGCAGGACGGCTAGGCGGGATGCAGATGGATATTCGGGTTGGCAACGGGTTTGACGTGCATCGGTTCGGGCCGGGGGACCACGTGATCCTGTGCGGCGTCAAGGTGCCCCATACCCGCGCCTTGCAGGGGCATTCCGACGCCGATGTGGGCCTGCACACGCTGACTGACGCCATCTACGGCGCCTTGGCGATGGGCGACATCGGCCGGCATTTCCCGCCCAGCGATCCACAGTGGAAAGGCACCGACAGTGCCGTGTTCCTGCGCCATGCGGGCGATCTGGCACGCAAGATGGGCTATGATATCTGCAACGTCGATCTGACGCTGATCTGCGAAGCGCCCAAGATCGGCCCCCACGCGCCGGCGATGATCGCTCGTGTTGCCGAAATCCTGTCGATCGACCCTGGGCGGGTGTCGATCAAGGCCACCACGTCAGAACGTCTGGGATTTACCGGGCGCGAAGAAGGGATCGCGGCGCAAGGCACCGCGGCTCTGGTCAAACCATGATCGCGCAGATCATCTGCACCTTTGGCGGCATCGGGCATTTGCGCCCTGCCCCGGGCACCTGGGGCTCTCTTGCCGCGCTGCCCGTGGCCTGGGGGATCGCCGTGCAGGCGGGGTTTTGGGGGCTGGTCTTTGCGATCCTTGTGGTCGGTCTCGCCGGATACGGCGCGATCCTGTCCTATGCCCCGCCGGGGCAGGATGTGGACCGGTCCGAAATCGTGATTGACGAGGTGATCGGTCAATGGATTGCCCTGTTGCCGGTGGTCTATGGCGCCAACGCAGCCGGAGCGCCCTTGCTTGCGTTGCTGCCGGGCTGGATCGCCGCCTTTGTCCTGTTTCGCCTGTTCGACATCACCAAGCCGGGGCCGGTGGGCTGGGCCGACCGGCGCAAGGACGCGGCGGGTGTGATGCTGGATGACGTGATCGCGGGTGTGTTTGCGGCGCTGGGCGTGCTGCTTCTGGCTGCGCTTTATCACGGGGTCGGGGCATGACGCTTGCGGCGCGCATCCTCGATGCGGCACGCGCGACCGGAGCCACGGTGACCACCGCAGAAAGTTGCACCGCCGGCATGGTGATCGCGGCGCTGACCGACCCGGCCGGCGCCTCCGCGGTGATCGAACGCGGCTTTGTCACCTACTCCAACGCCGCCAAGACCGACATGCTGGGCGTGCCCGAGGCTACGCTGAATGCCCATGGCGCGGTGTCCGAAGAGGTCGCGCGCGCAATGGCAACGGGCGCGCGGCAGGCCGCGGGCGCAAGTGTCGCGGTTGCCATCAGCGGCATCGCCGGACCGGGCGGATCGGACCACAAACCCGAGGGCCGCGTGTGCTTTGCCACCCACGGGCCTGGCGGGATCTTTAGCGAAACGGTTGAATTCGGCGCGCTGGGCCGGGCCGCTGTGCGATTGGCGGCACGCGACCACGCTTTGCGTCTTGTGCTGAAGGCTCTGACCGCGCGCTAGACCGCGCCATCCTGCCGAATGTCTTCGCCAGGGTTCATGAAGGCTTCGGTCAGCTCGGTTGGTGAGGCCGAACTGATGATCTTGCGCCGCAGGGTGATCGCCAGATCGCGGCCCACTAGGTCGGCGCATTTGTCCTGCACCCGCCGGGTGCGCTGCGCGAGGGTCATCGGCGTCATCAGATCGGCAAAAGCTTCGTCGCCTGCCCCTGCCGCATCGTGCAACGCCACGCGCGCCTGCGTTTCGGTCAGGCTTTCATCCGCATGGACATGCACGCGGCGCCCGATGCCGATGACATGCGGGTCCTGCGCCACATCCAGGCTGTAGTTTTCAAGCCGCGCCGTGCTGATCCCCAGCGCCGCCATCGCCAATACGCCGGCATAGCTGAACTTCAGTTCGAGCCCTGTTGCCGGGGCCGGGGTATTGCACACGGTCAACCAACGCGGGTGCACCCGGACCTCGATCCGCGCGATCTTGTCGGGCTCTCGACCGGGCAGCTTCGCGAACGCTTCCAGCGCGGCGTGCAGACCGTGGCAGCAGGCGTGGAATTTGTGCTGCACGCGCGGCAGGCGCCAGATCGTGCCCAGGCTGGCCAGTTCCGCGTCACGCGCCTCTCCGGCATGGGTCGCGCCAAAACCCTGCGGTCCGTCCAGGGCTCCGGGGTTTGGCTTGAACCCGCTGGCGGCCAGCAAGGCCGCCTCGACCCCGTTCGACGCGGCAATCCCGGCATTAAAAGGTTTGCCCATCGTGCCGAACTGAGCCTTGATCCCCGAAGCGCGCGTCGCCACAAGGCCGATCGTCCGTTCCATTTGCGCACGGTCAAAATTCATCACCCGGCCTGCCGCCACCGCAGCGCCAAAGGCACCCGCCGTGGCCGTCTGGTGAAAGCCCGACTGGTAGTGATTGCGCCCCAGCCAGACGCCAATGGCAATCGACGCCTCCATCCCGATGATCGCGGCGTCCTGAAAGGCGCGGCCCGACACGCCCAGCCGTTGCGCCATGGCCAGCGCCGCCGGGATCACCGCGACGGACGGATGGCCGATATGGTCGAAATGGGTGTCGTCGTAATCCAGCGCGTGGCTGATAGCGCCGTTGGCCAGCGCTGCCGCGCGGGCGGGGACGCGCGGCCCCCCGATCACATCGGCCTGCGGCGCGCCGCCCTCTTCGACCACCAGCGCGCGCAGCTGTCGCGACACCGGCTCGGATGCACCAGCGCGTGCGACCGCGCACCAATCCTGCAAAGACAAATGGAACACCGCGCGCACGGCTTCGGGCACATCCCGAGCGGGCTGGCCCGCCGCAAACAGCGCCAGCGCGCGCGTCGCCACACCCGCCTGATCGACCGCCATGAGGGGTCACTCCGATTTTGTTCCCTTCCGGAACATTAGCGCATTTTTTGTGCAGGGAAAGAACGTGCGTTCTAGCCGCGGCGATAGAGCGCGTCCGCGCGGCGTTCGAACGCGCGCACCACCCGCTGCATGGCGTCGTTGAACACAACGCCGATGATGCCTTGCAAAACCGCGTTGCGGAATTCGAAATCGACGAAAAAGGCGACCTCGCAGCCGCCGTCGACATCGCGGAAATCCCAGGTGGACTGCAGGTGCCGGAACGGGCCGTCAAGGTATTCGGTCTTGATGTGCCGATCGGCCGGAACCAGCGTGACCCGGCTGCCAAAGCGCTCGCGAAACACCTTGAACGAAATCACCAGATCAGCCAGCACCTCTTCGCGTCCCTCCCCCAGATCGGTCCGGGACCGGATGCGCGCCGCGGCGCACCAAGGCAGGAACTGAGGGTAGGATGCAACATCCGCCACCAGATCGTACATCTGCTGCGCCGTGTATGGCAGCGTGCGGGTTTCCGAGTGGCGGGGCATGGGCACCTGTTTTTCGCGTGACTGTGCCGGGCGATGTCGTATTTTGCGCGGGCAAAATCAAGGGAGTGCGGCAATGAGCGCGCCATATGTGATCGATCAGATGATCTCGGCCAAGGCCATAGCGGCCCGGATCGAGGCGCTGAGCGCGGAAATCGCGCGCGAGTTCGAGGGCACCTCGAAGCTTGTGGTCGTCGGGCTTTTGCGCGGGTCCTTCGTGTTCATCGCCGACCTGGTGCGCGAACTTGACCTTCCGGTCGAGGTCGATTTCCTCGAGGCCTCGTCCTATGGCGACGGTATGGAATCGAGCCGCGAAGTGCGCATCCTCAAGGATCTGCGCGGCGCGATCGAAGGCCGCGATGTGCTGGTGGTCGAGGATATCGTCGACACCGGGTTCACACTGCACCATGTCACCGGGATGCTGGCGTCGCGGGGCCCGGCGCGGATGAAGACGATCGCGCTGCTCGACAAACCGTCGCGCCGCGAAGTCGACATCAAGGCGGATTGGACAGGCTTTGAAATCCCGGACGAATTTGTCGTGGGCTATGGCATCGATTACGCGCAGCGCAATCGCAACTTGCCCTATATCGGCAAGGTCCGGTTCGTCTGACGGTTGAAATTGTGATCGGCGCGGGCTGGACCTGCGACGAAACGACGCTACCCTTCCCGCAAGCAACCTCAGACCGGGAGCCGACACATGGCCTTCAGACCTCTCATCGCGACCACGGCCGCGCTGACCATCGCCGTCACCACCGCCGCCTTTTCCGGCGGGCACGGATCGCCCCAAGAGCAAGTCATCGGTGCGCGCAATGCGGTGATGACTCTCTACAGTTTCAACGCGGGCATTCTGGGCGATATGGCCAAGGGCGCGGCCGAGTATGACGCGGCTTCGGCGCAGGCGGCCGCCAGCAACCTTGCTGCCGCAGCCACGATGGACCAGATGCATTTCTGGCCAGAAGGCACCGATAACGTGGCCATGGGCGGCAAAACCCGGGCGACACCGGCGATCTGGGAAAACCCCGATGATTACGCCGCCAAGGTCAAGATGATGGCTGATGCCTCGACCGCGCTGGCCGCCGTGGCAGGTGACGGCAAGGATGCCATGGCCGCCGCCTTTGGCGACGTGGGCGCATCCTGCGGGGCGTGCCACCGCGCCTATCGCGGCCCGCGCAACTGATCCATGGCCGCATTTTTGCGCTGGAGCGTCTTTCTGGCGCTTATCGTGGCTGGCGTGGGTTGGTGGCTGACGGCCCCTGCCCCGCGCCCGGCCTCCGACTTTGATGGTCTAACCGCAGACGCGGCCCGCGGCGCGTTGACCTTTGCAACCGCAGGCTGTGCCTCTTGCCACGCGGCGCCGGGCGCAGCGGGCGAGGCAAAGCTGACTTTGGCGGGTGGCCAGCGCTTTGCGTCACCTTTCGGCACCTTCATTGCGCCCAATATCTCGCCCGGGCCCGAAGGTATCGGCGGCTGGACGCTGGCACAATTCGCCAATGCGGTGCAGCGCGGGATTTCACCGCAAGGCGCGCATTACTTTCCGGCCTTTCCGTACACGAGCTACATCCGGGCAAATGATCAGGATGTGGCGGACATTCATGCCTACATGCAGAGCCTGCCTGTGTCGGACGCCGCATCGCTGCCGCACGAAGTGGCATTCCCGTTCAACATTCGCCGCGCGGTTGGCCTGTGGAAATGGCTGTACCTGGAGGATGCCTGGGTGACCGAGGCCGCATCGCCCGAAATCGAGCGCGGGCGCTACCTGTCCGAAGCGCTGGCCCATTGCGCCGAATGCCACACGCCACGCGATGCCTTGGGCGGGCTTGATGCATCTGCCTGGATGGCGGGCGCGCCAAACCCGTCGGGGCCCGGGCGCATCCCGGCCATAACGCCGGACAAACTGTTCTGGTCAGAGCCTGATCTGGCCGAGTATTTCAATTCGGGCTTCACGCCCGAATTCGACAGCGCTGGCGGGCATATGGCGGACGTGATCGAGAACCTGGCCAAACTGCCGCCCGAGGACCGCGCGGCGCTGGCAGCCTACGTCAAGGCCCTGCCCGCCGCCGAATAGCGCTACCCCAAACTTTTGCGCCACCCAAAAAGTTCGCACGAACTTTTTGGGTCCCGGCATCCGAGGCAGCGGCTTTACCGGGACAGTGACTTTTCCCGAGCCGCCCGCAGCCGCGCAAAATCGTCGCCAGCGTGGTACGACGACCGGGTCAGCGGCGTTGCCGACACCATCAAAAAACCTTTGCCCCAGGCAGCCTTTTCGTACTGCGCGAATTCATCGGGCGTCACGAAGCGGTCGACGGCGTGGTGTTTGGGCGTGGGCTGCAGGTACTGACCAATGGTCAGGAAATCGATATCGGCGGCGCGCATGTCATCCATCACCTGGTGCACCGATTGGCGGTCCTCGCCCAGACCGACCATGATGCCCGACTTGGTGAACATCGATGGGTCCAGTTCCTTGACTCGTTGCAGCAGGCGCAGGCTGTGAAAATACCGCGCGCCCGGGCGCACTTCGGGATAAAGGCCCGGCACGGTTTCCAGATTGTGGTTGAACACGTCGGGGCGCGCCTCAACCACGACCTCCAGCACCTTGGGATCACAGCGCAGGAAATCCGGCGTCAGAATCTCGATCGTGGTGCCGGGTGACTGGCGGCGGATGGCGCGGATGGTCTGGGCAAAGTGCTCGGCCCCGCCGTCCTCGACATCATCGCGGTCGACGGATGTGACCACGACATGGTTCAGGCCCAGCGTCTTGACCGCATGGGCCACGCGGCCCGGCTCGAACGCGTCAAGGTCTTCGGGTGGCTTGCCGGTCGCGATGTTGCAGAACGTGCAGGCGCGCGTACAGACCTCGCCCATGATCATCATGGTGGCATGGCCCTGGCTCCAGCATTCGCCCACGTTGGGACAGCCCGCCTCTTCGCACACGGTCACCAGCTTGTTTTCACGCATGATGTCGCGCGTCTGCTTGTAGCCGGCGGATGTGGGCGCCTTGACGCGGATCCAGTCCGGCTTTTTCGGTTGCGCATTGTCAGGCTTGTGCGCCTTTTCCGGGTGGCGCAGCCGGGGCGGTGTGATGCTTTGGTCCATTTTTTCCCCGCGACGGAAGTGTTGGGGCGTCTTACCGCTAAACCTGTGCAGGGGAAAGGTATCTGGCAGCAATCCCGCCATGCAGCGGGTGCAGCCTTTGGTCGCAAGACCGCACCCTAGCGTAACGAGTTTGCCCCTGCACGCCCTCAGAGGGCCGCGTCAGCCGATCAAGGGGCCGTGCTTGCCATGCCTTTCTTCGTAGTGGCGGCGCAGGCGTTGCAGGGCGATGCGCAGGACGATCTTGCCTGACCGGGCAGACCATCCCATCTGCTTTTCCGCCGCCTCCAGCCCTTCGAGGTAACAGCAGCACCGCAGCACCACGTCGCCCAGACCCGGGCCAAGATCGCGCAGCGCGGCCGCAACCCGTTCCCGCGCCTGTTCCGAGCCGCCGCCGATCCCGTCGCCGGACCCGAATCCGCCCCGGTCGCCGCCCGTCAGGAACCTGTCCCAGTTCTGCGTCACGCGCGGCCCCATCTGGGCCAGTTCGAAATCCTCGCGCAGCCGCTCGCCAGCAACCACCAGCTCGTCCGACAAAAAGCGCTGGCCGTCCTTGTCGCGCCGCCGCGACAGGGCCGTCAGAGGCGATTCCGCCAGATTGTAGCGCACCCGGCGGCGCGCGGGGCGCTCTGTGCCACCTTCGCGGACCACGCGGTCGTCCCAGGCGCGATGCTGCGCGCCAAAAGGCGTTTGCGCCTCGGCAAAGCCCCGCGCGCGGTTTTCATCCTCGGCCACCATGCGCCCCAGCGCAGCCCGGCCGGCCTGCGTGATCTGATAGCGCATGATGCGGCCCGGTGATTTGCAGCTGATCCAGTCCTTCAACGCCAGCGCCTGCGCGATGTCTGCTGCCACAACAGCCGTGCGCGTGGGTGTGCCCGTGCCGGTGTCGCGGACCACCACCGCCTTGTCCATGTCTTGCGCCACGGCGAGCACGGCGCCGGTTTCACACATGCGGCGCAGCACCCGCCGCGCCTCCTTGGCGAACTGCGCTTCTTGTTCTGCGCCCTCCGCCACCGGTTTGGGCCCCTGAAACGTCATTGCGATCCCCTTTTGCGTTGATGTGCCACTTTGCGGCGTCCGCCCCAGCGCGCTAAGCGCCGCGTCGACCAGCGGATCGTCCCGGCGCGCTTCGATTCGCCGGATCTGGCGCAGGATGGTCGACGCATGGCACCCGCACAGCCGCGCGATCTCGCGGATCGAGCGCCCGCCCTCGACATGGTCGAGATAGCGCCGCGCCGCTTCGGGCACCCAGTCAGGAAGCGCAGGCGAACGCGCGCCCTGCCCCGCGCCCTGCGACGCGACGGCAGACCCGGTCATGGCTGTGACTTGCTGCCCCACCTATCCACATCCTTTCCCCAGACTTACTCACAGGAACGCCCACAACCTAAAGGTGAATGTGTTACCCGAGAGTTAATTTTCACCGCGTTTCAGCATGATTGTTTCAAAATGATAAACAATGGTGTGGGCGGCGCACGATGCCGCGCCCGCTCCCGCAACACACGCCAAACGTGTGGTTCAAAGGGCTCATCTCATTCAATCGAGCGACGGAGCGTTCACACATGCAAGACCTACTGACCGTGCTGCGCCAACTGCGCCGCCCCCGCCTTTTGATCCGTGCTGCCCGGCTGGGTGTGGACGGGTACCGCCGCGATCCGCATCTGCGCCGGGTGCTGCGCACGCCCAGCCCGCCGCGCACCGGAAGCGCGTTGATGACACTGATCGAACTTGAGGCCGATCTGGAAAGTCAGCGCGCGGCGGAAGAGGCGTCCTATTCAATCGCGCGCCATGTGGATGTGCTGATTGCGATGATGGGCGAGGCTCAGATCCTGCGCCGCATGAGCAGCCCTACGGCCTGACAGGCCCGGGATTGGCTGTCGCGCACGTCAGGCTCAGGCGCTGGTGCGCGCCAGCACAGTACCATCCAGCCGCAAGGGCGCCGGGCGCGCGCCGGTTTCGACCCAGTCGACCAGAGCGCCGGCTGCGCGTTGCGCCATCAGCGATACCGGCAGGTCGAGGGTGGTCAGCTGAGGCTGGCTCGCGCCGGACCAGTCGAGGTTGTCGAACCCCATCACGGCCATATCCTGCGGCACGCGTATGCCAAGCCGCGTAGATTCGAACAGCGCCCCAAGCGCCAGAATGTCCGACAGGCACAGGGCGGCGTCACAGCCGGCCTTTTGCAACTGGCCCAGCCCTGTGGCACCTCCCGAGGCACTGAAATCGCACCTGACAAACGTTCGGACACCCGCGCTTTCGGCGCCGGCCATCCGAGCGCGCGTGCGGTCATTGTCGTCTTCGGGGCCGTGCAGAACGCCGATCTGCCGAGCGCCCTTGTCCGCAAGATAGGCCACCGCAATGCGCGCCATCTCGGCATTGTCATACCCCATAGTCGGAAAAGCGCTGTCGTCGGCATAGATGCTGGTCAGGATGACCGGCGTGTCGCTGGCTGCCAGATGCGCGCTGAGAGCCGGCGCATGAGTCGCGCCGGTCAGCAGCAGCCCCTCGGCCCCCATGTTCAACAATTCCCGCACCCGGCGCGCCTCATCATCCAGCGAGCTGTTCGAGACCGAGATCACCAGCGAATATCCCCGTTCAGCCAGTGTGCGTTCGACCCCGTGCAGGTACCGGGCAAAGATCGAATTTTCCAGAAACGGCACCACCGCCCCGATGGTGCGCGTTCGGCTTGTGGCCAAAGACACCGCCGCACGCGACGGAACAAAATCCAGTGCCGCAATCTGGGCCATCACCCGGTCCCGCGTCGAATCGCGGACATTGCCCGCGCCGTTGATCACCCGCGACACCGTGGCCACCGACACACCCGAGGCGGCAGCGATGTCCCTGATTGTGGCGCTTTTCTGGGGCATGGCCCGTCCTCGTTGTATGCAATCCGTCGATGCAGTCTTGACAGATAAACGCAAAACGTGGTCGCGTCACAACATGTAACCGGTTTCATGCGTGCCTGCCTTTGCAAATCGCATGCCAGAGCCGCACCAGGTTTCGTAAGGAAGGATCCTTGCCATGCAGCCCGCTTTGCCTGTCTCTCGTACCGGGCCGGTGCGCTATCCAGGGCTGATGGACCGCAATGCGCGCCGCCATGCCGTCGATTTTGGCGAAGTTGCCCTCGTGCCCGTTCTGGCCGGTGATCTGGTGATGCTGTCCGGGCTGCATAATGTGGCCTCGTGCCTGTGCACCGCCATCTGCGACATCACCAACCGGGCCGCGCCCGAGGCGATCGGGCTTGCCACTGCGGAACATGGCCTGCTCGGTGGGCGCCGGCTGGACATGCGCGATGCGGCGCCCCAGCTGGCCTTGCGCGGGATTGACCTGCCTGCCCTAAGCGGGGCCGAACTGGCACAGACCAAAGATACCGCGGACGGGCGGCTGGTTTTGCGGGCGGACCGCGCTGCAACGCTGGTGCTGGCCCTGCCGGAACCGCATGATTGGCTCAGCCTTGGCGGCGGCGGCGGTGTCACGGTGGATGTGCGGCCGGGATCGGACGGCGCGAACGCGGCGCCCCTGCCCTTGCCGCTTGGCCGCGTGGCGGATGAATGGCGCCTGCCTGCGGGCACGGCGCGCGCCTACGAGGTCAAGGCCGGGCAGATGATCCAGATCCTGGATGTGGAAGGTCAGCAATGCTCGGATTTCATGGCGATGCGCGTCTCGGCGCTGGATGCCGGGATCGAGCGGCACATCGACGCCACAGTCACCCGGTCCATGACCGGCCACGCCTATCCCGGGCCCGGGCTGCACGACAAATTCTTTGATCAGGACATGACGCCTTTGTTGTCGGTCCGGCAGGACACGGTGGGCCGTCACGACACCTTTGCCCTCGCCTGCACCGCCTATGGCTACGAAGAGCGCGGCTTTCCGGGCCACGTCAATTGCTCGGACAATATCTCGGACGCCTACGCGCCGTTCGGGATCGGCCGGCGCAAGGCCTGGCCGGCGGTGAACCTGTTCTTCAACACCTGGTTCCCGGACGGCACCTATGGCCTTGCCAGCGACGAAGCCTGGTCGCGCCCCGGCGATTACGTGGTGATGGAAGCGTTGACCGATCTTGTCTGCGTTTCGACCGCCTGCCCCGATGATGTCGACCCGATCAACAACTGGAACCCAACCGATGTTCATGTGCGCATCTACGACCCGTCTGCCTCTGTTCCGCGCGCCATCCGGCACCGCGCCACGGTCGAGGACCCGGGCCGCATGACCCGCAATTCCGCCTTTCACAGCCGCACCGCACCGCTGACCCGCACAATGGCCGTGGCGCGCAACCTCTGGCTGCCACAACGCTATGACGCGACTGGCACAACCGGCGAATACTGGGCCACCAAACGCGCGGTCACGCTGCAGGACATGTCCTCGCTGCGCAAATTCGACATCATGGGCCCGGATGCGCAGGCCCTTTTGCAACATGTGATGACCCGCGACGTGACCAAGCTGGCGCAGTATCGTGGCACCTATGCTCTGATCTGTGATGCGCGGGGCGGCGTGGTGGACGACGGCACTTTGTTTCGCATCACGCCGGATGTCTTCCGCTGGATGTGCGGCTCGGAAGCGTCGCAGCTGCATATGGAGGAACAGGCCGCGGCGCTGGGCCTCAAGGTTCGGATCAAGGCTCTGGGCGAGCATCTGCCGAACCTGGCCTTGCAGGGGCCTGCATCGGCGGCTGTCCTGAACGGGCTGCTTGTGACCAAGAAACATGTGCCCGCGCTGGAAAATGTCACGTGGTTCGGCGCCACAATCGGCCGTTTTGGTGGTCCCGAGGGGCCGGCAGTCATGGTCACCCGGTCAGGCTATACCGGCCAGCTGGGGTACGAGATATTCTGTGCGCCCGCCGATGCCGAGGCCGTCTGGGACGCGCTGATGGAGGCAGGCGCTCCGCACGGCATCACCCCGATGGGCGGCGACGCTCTGGAAATCCTGCGCATCGAGGCGGGCCTGATGGCCGCCGGCACCGAGTTCGACCAATATGCCGACGCGCTTGAGGCGGGGCTGGGTTTTGCCATCGACTTTGCCAAACCGGATTTCCTGGGCCGCGCCGCGCTCGAGCGCAACCGCGGTGCGGAACGCCGCCGGCTTGTGGGCCTGATTCTGGGCGGCGACGACGCGCCGGGCCATGGCGATGCTGTGTATCAGGGCCGCGATCCGGTTGGCGTGGTGACGTCGGCTGCGCGCTCTCCGGAACTGGGCTGCGCGATTGCCATGGCCCGCGTCGCGATCGAACTGAGCACGCCGGGCACAGAGGTCGAGATCGGGCGGCTTGACGGCACGATGAAGCGTCTGCCCGCCACCGTCACCACGCTGCCCTTCCTTGATCCGCGCCGCACACTGGCCCGGGTTAACCCGTGGAAGGAGGGTCAGCTGCCCGTATCGCGCTGATAAATCCAGTCGTGGTCCGGGTGGTTCTGAAACCGCCACTGGCGGCGCGGCCCGGCCATGACGTTGAGGTAATACATCTCGTAGCCATAGGGCGCGCCGCAGGGATGATGCCCGCGCGGCACCAGAACCACGTCGTGGTCGCTGACGGCCATGGTTTCGTCCAGACTGCCGTCTTCGGTAAAGACGCGTTGGATACCAAAGCCCTGTGCCGGGTTCAGGCGGTGGTAATAGGTCTCTTCCAGGTAGGTCATGCGGGGAAAATCGTCTTCGTCGTGCCGGTGCGGCGGGTAAGACGACCAATGCCCGGCAGGCGTGAACACTTCGGTCACCAACAGGCTGTCGGCCACGTCCCTCTCTTCCATCGCGATGGCGTTGATGTGGCGCAGGTTGGTTCCGGTGCCCCGGTCGGTCAGGGTGATCCCCTCGGGTCCGATCACCGCCGCCCTGCGGCCCGGCTTTGCCGGCGCGCGGCACACTGCCACCACGCAATCTGTGGTCGCCTCAGCGCGCCAGTCGCTGCCTGCCGGTACATAGATGCAATGCGGCGGGGTTTTTTCAAACACGCTAAGCCTGTCGCCACGTTCGCCAAAATCCGTGCCATCCGCCGTGATCCGCGCCCGGCCTTCGACCAGCACCAGGATGACTTCGGTCTCGCCCGTGCTCTCGGCCGCCGTGCCGCCCGGCGCCAGCTGGTAGGCCCCAAACCCGACATAGCCCCACCCCGCGCTTTCAGGCGTGATGTCGTGAAGCTTTGCCGCATCCGTTGCGGGTTTGCGCAGAAGGTCTGGCATGGCACAATGTTCCCTTGTTCGTGGGATCAGCTAGCCCTTCGCGGCCGAGGCGCGCAAGAGGTCAGCTGCGCGGACGGGTCATACCGGGGTCAAACGGCGATGGTGCAATCACCGTGGCGGCGATGCTGTCTCCGATCAGGTCCATGCTCAGCTGCGTGCCTTCGGCGGCCAGATCGGGGCGCACAAAGGCATAGGCGAGGTTCAGTCCCGTTCGGTGCCCCCAGTCTCCTGATGTGACTGTTCCGACCACGGCGCCCTCGTGTTCGACCGATGCGCCGGGATGCGCGGGCCGGTCCGACGCGTGCACCTGCAAGGAAACCAGCCGCGCGCGTGGGCCTTCCTTGTGCCGCTGCTCCAGCGCGGCTTTGCCGACAAAGTCCTTGTCCATCTTCACAAAGCGGTCCAGCCCCGTCTCGAACGGGTCAAACTCGGTCAGAAGGTCCGCTTTCCAGTGCAAAAAGCCCTTTTCCATGCGCATCGACTCAATCGCGCGCGCGCCAAACAATGACAGCCCGTGATCTGCCCCCGCCCGGCGCAAGGCATCAAAAGCCACACGGCACGCGGATGCCGGCACATGAAGTTCATAAGCCAGCTCGCCGGAATAGCTGACATTCATCACGGTGACCGGGGCAAAATCGACATAAGCCTCGCGCAGCGACAGCCACGGAAAGGCCCCGGCGGACCAGTCACCGCGCGCGGCGGCCTGCAGCACGTGCCGCGCCTTGGGGCCCGCCAGCAGCAGGATCGTGTGGCTTTCGGTCAAACTGGTCAGCTGCACATCTTCGTCCGTGCGCAGATGGGCGCGCAGCCAGTCCATATCGTGCCGTTCCGAGGCCGCCGCGCTTCCGTACCAGACACGCGCCGGCCCGCGAGTGCCCGCCGGGATGTTGGCCAGCGTCGCCTCTCCCTTGATCATGCCGTGGTGGTTCAGCAGGTAACCCAGCCCCAGACGACCGTCCCGCTTTGGCACCGCGCCGCAGATCATCCGGTCCAGAAAGGCGTGCCTGTCCTCACCTGTGATCTCGATCCGGTTGAACCCGTTCACCTCGGCCAGACCGACGCCTTCGTTCACAGCCTTAACTTCGCCCGCGATCGCATTGAAGGCGTTCGAGAAATGGAACGTGTGATCTTCATGAAAGTCAGGCGCCGGCTTGAGATATTGCATTCTCTCCCAGCCGTTCACGGGGCCAAAGTCAGCGCCCTCGCCCCGCAGCACTTCGGTCAGCGGGGTCGTGCGGGCGTTGCGCGCGGCGGGCCGGTGTTCGTGCGGGAAATGAAAGCGGAATTCGTTCTGGTAATCCTCGATCGCCTTGAGCGAGGTCATCTCGGCATTGGTGTGCGGGCCAAAGCGGCGCGGGTCGAGGCACCATGTGTCATAACACGCCTCGCCATGCACGATCTGCTGCGCCAAAAGCCAGCCGTGCCCGCCGCCTTCACCCACGCCCGCGCGCAGGCCGATGATGCAGAACGCATTGCGCAGCCCCGGGATCGGCCCCACCAGCGGCGCGCCGGGTGTAGGTGATCGGGCCGTTGACGACATTCTTGATCCCCACCTCCTGCAAGGCTGGCATCCGCGCAAAGGCGCCTTCTAGCACATCCATGATCCGGTCCAGATCATCGGGGCACAGATCGTTGGCAAACGCGGGCGAAATCCCGTCCATCCCCCAGGTCTTGCAGCCTTGTTCGTAGAACCCGATCAGCAGGCCGTTCTTTTCCT
>JAHDCH010000350.1 GCA_020629995.1 Pseudaestuariivita sp.
AGGTGTTCTTCGATCCGGCGGCGCAGCCAGATCGCCTGCGCCAGCTGCTTGCGCCGGTTGGCGATCGACAGGCGCATGATCGCGTCCCGGCTTTTGGCCCCGTGCGGTGCTTTGGATTTCAGATGCGCGCCGATCATGTGCAGGCGGGTGCCATCAGCCGTGGTCACGTCCAGTTCCAGCGGCGGTTTGGAAAAGGCGACGCGGTCCGATTGGCTGTCGACATCCAGATCGATGCGGAAATGGTCATCGAACCGCGGCACCTCTGCGCTCGCGCCGGGGGCATGGGTCGCGGTCAGCTTGTCCGGGTCATAAAGCAGCGCGATTTCCTGCTGCGTGGTGTTCGTAAAACCAATGATCGCGCGGCGGGCCCGCAGCCCAAACGCGGCGGCAAAGTTTTCCAAAGCGCGCACGCCATCACGGCCCGAATGGCTGTCAGGTGCTTCGATCACCATGACCGCATCGGCATCCAGTGCCGTGAACACCATGCCCAGCGCTTCGGTCTGCTGAGCGCGGGTGATATCGTGCCGGGCCGACCAGCCATCGTCCATGCGCAGCTGCCCTTCGTCATCGAACAGGGCATCGAACCATTCGCAATTGTAGGTGGCGATGCGCATCAGGCGGTTTCGCGGGCCGCAGCGGTGTTCGAGATCGCCTCCCACGCGCGGTTGATGTCCTGCATGCGCCGTTCGGCCAGCTTGATCGCCTCGGCTGGGACGCCGCGGGCGATCATGCGGTCGGGATGGCTTTCGCGCACGGCTGTGCGCCAGGCGCGGCGAATTTCGGGCATCGGCGCATCATGCGGCACACCCAGAACCGTGTAGGGGTCTATCGGCGCATCGGGCACAAAGCGCATCCGCAGCGCTTCGTATTCGGCGCGCGGCAGGCCGAATATCTCGGCCACGCGGCTCAGGAACGTGTCCTCGCGTTCGTCAAAATGGCCATCGGCCACGGCAATATGGAACAACCCTTCGAGCAGCTCGCAGGTTGGGCAATTCTCGCGTCCGTCGAACATCGTCCTGATCTTGCGTGCATATTCTTCGAACCCGGCGACGTCCTGACGCGCGAGGTTGAACAACCGGGCGGCGTTGGCCTCATCCTCGGGCGGGATGTGGAACACCTCGCGAAAGGCGCGCACTTCGTTGCGGGTGACTTGCCCGTCGGCCTTGGCGATCTTGGCACCCAGAGCGATCACCGCAATCGTAAAGGCCACGCTGCGTTCGGGCGGCGTGGTGAGGAGCTCGAACACCTTGGCAAGAGGCTCACCCTTGGCCAGCGCGGCCAGAGCTTCGGAGATGCGGGTCCAGATCGACATGGTCTCAATTTTAGGCACTACGGCCAAAAGTGTAAGGGTGTCACGACAAATATTTGTGAAACAGGATCAGATCGAGCGACCTGCCGAATTTCCAGCCAACACCGGGCAAGGTAACCTGGGTGTCAAACCCGTGGCGGCGGTGAAAGGCGATGGCGGGGGCGTTGTCTTCGCTGACCCCGCCGATCAGGGTGGTGGCGCCGGATGTGCGTGCCCTCCGTTCGATGTCGGCCAAAAGCTGCGCTCCGACGCCCGCGCCCCGCGCTTCGGGCGCCAGGTAGATCGTATGCTCGACCGAGCGGGCATAGCCGCGAAAAGGCGCGTAGCCGCCAAAGCCCAGCACAGCATCCGTCTCGGCGATCACCCAGGGTCGGCCAGCTTCGGCCCGCAGATAAATGTCCGCCCGCAAGGCGCGCAGCGTCTTTTCCTCGGAGGTGAAGGTGATCGTGGTGTCCGCAATGATCGGGTTCCAGATCGCCGCCATCGCCTCGGCGTCGTCGCGGGTGGCGTTGCGCAGGGTTACAGCCATCGCGCACCATGGGGCGTTTGGACCCGGGCATGCAACGCGGTGCGCGAGGATGGCTCGACCACCACGCGCGGGTCGCTCAGCACAGCGTCCAGCGCGGGACCAAGATCGGTATACGGCGTCTCGACCACCAGCCGGTCCAGAGTGCAACCCTGCTGTGTCAGGCGCGGCGCGGGATGGGCGCTGCCGTGCCACTGGATCAGTGCGGGAAAAAGGTTGGCAAACGGCAGGATCCCGTCACCGGGCACCGCCATCTGCCAGCGCAGATCGCCGCGCTCCAGCGCAATCGGCGCGCCGCAGCCCGGCGGCGCGGCAGCCAGCGCAGCCGGCAGGTCATCAGTGCGGCAAATCCAGTTGGTCAGGCGCGGCAGCCCGCGAAACCGGTCCATGTCGAACCAGCGCGGGCGGCCCGGACCAGGCGCTGCGGGGTTGATGGCAATGACCTCGAGATAGAGATCATCCAGCCCGAGCAGCAGGTTATGGGTGCCGAAGGCGGCGTGTTCTCCGCCCGTCTGCAACGGCACGCCCAGCGCCGCTTCGACCGCGGCGCGGCCTTCGTCCAGCGTGGTGCAGCTGACGGCAAGGTGGTCCAGCGCGATCAGGTCCATGTCTGCACTCCGGTCCAGAGCGCCCAGAGCGTCACGAGGATCGTGGGATAGAACGAGGCGGCAAACCCAAAGGCGCGCAGGGGCGGCGAGATGTGATAGCCGATCCAGAACGCAAGCCGCGCCACTGCAAAGGCCAACGCCAGAACCAGGATCATCCCCGGCCCCTGCCCGCCCAGAAGGATCGCCGCAGCGGGCCACAGACACAGGGCCAGAACCAGCTGTTCCACCGTATTTGTCAGCACACGTTGATCGATTGCGGCGCCGCCGCTCAGGGGCTGTCCATCAATCGCGGCATCATCGAAAAACCGCCGCTGCGCCAGCCGCGCCACCATCAGCAGGCACACGGTGCCCGGCGCAAGAAACGCGGTAAAGATCGTGGGAATCACGGCAAAGACCGGGAT
>JAHDCH010000351.1 GCA_020629995.1 Pseudaestuariivita sp.
ATTTTGAACGTGGGGGGCTGGCCCCCCAACGGCGCCAACCACAAAGGCCGCGATCTGCCCATCAAGGCTCCCGCAGCGCCTCACGCGACTTGTAGAGCGGTTTCAGCAGATACTGCATCACCGTCTTCTCACCGGTGTGCAGCTCGACCGAGGCTTGCATGCCGGGCCGGATCTCGATCCGCTGCTGGCGCGGGGTCAGCGCGGTCATGTCCACGCGCACCGTCACCTTGTAGTGCGGATCGCCGTCAGGATCGCGCGCGCGCTCATCCTTGAACGTGTCGGACGAGATGAAATCCACCCGCCCCTTCAGCGCGCCGTAGATCGTGTAATCATAGGCCGACAGCTTGACGGTCGCTTCCTGCCCACGCCGGATGCCTGCGATGTTTTCGGGCTTGACCCGCGCCTCGACGCGCAGCTCGTCACCCAGGGGCGTGATCTGCAATATCTCTTCGCCGGGCTTCACGACGCCGCCGATGGTGGTCACGTGCAGCTTGTTCACCACGCCGTGCAGGGGCGAGGTCAGCACCGTGCGGTTCAGCTGGTCTTCGCTGGCCTTGAGGTTCTGCTTCAGCGTCGCCAGCTCTTTGAGCGCGTCCGAATATTCCTGTGCGCGGTCCAGCTCGGCGCTGGTGATGACCTCATCCAGCTTGATCTGCGCATCCGCGTGCGCCTTGCGCGCCCGGGTCACCTCGATCAGCGCGACGACCTTCTTGTCCAGCAGGTTCTCCATCAGCGCACGCTCAGACGCAGCCTGATCCAGCACTCTTTGCGCGCCTTCGCGGCGCGACACAAAGTCGGACTGACGCGCGTTCAGCAGCGCCCGTTCCGAGGCGACAATTTCGGGCGCGTGGTCGGCCCAGTGGCCGGGCACCGTGAAATCGAACATCCCGCTCAGCTCGGCCTCGAGCCGCAGGCGTTTGACCTCCAATGCCACGATCTGGTCCTTCAGATCGTTCACCGAGGATTCAAACGCCACGCCTTTCAGCCGCGCCAGCGTATCACCGGCAAGGACTTCGTCACCTTCCTTGACCAGCAGCTCCGACAGGATGCCGCCTTCGAGGTTCTGGATGATCTGCGGGCGCGAGGCGCTGATGATCTCGCCATCGGCGCGCACGATCTCGTCCAGCCAGGCAAAGGACGCCCAGACCACAAAGGCCCAGACCGCCGCCGCCGTCAGCCAGATGACCGCGCTGGACCCGGCCGAGCGCGCCTCGAGCTGCGCCGCTAGGTTTGTGTTGGCAACCGCCATCAGCCTGCCCTCCCCGGTTTGGCCCCGGCCAGATGTTTCAGCACTTCGTCGCGCGGGCCATCCACGGCCATGCGCCCGTTCTGCAGGATCAGCGTGCGCGAGGTCAGCGACAGGATCGGCATGCGGTGCGTCGCGATGATCGCAGTGCGCCCTTCGAGCCATGTCTCAAGCCGGCTGATCAGCGTTTTCTCCAGCGTCTGGTCCAGCGCCGCGGTCGGCTCATCCAGCAGGCAGACCTTGGGGTCTTGCAGCCACAGCCGCGCCCAGCCCACCGATTGCCGCTGGCCCACCGACAGGCCCTGCCCGCCATCGCCGATCTCGAGGTCCAGCCCCTTGGGGTGGCCGTTCACGAACTGGCCCAGCCCGGCAAAATCCAGCGCCTGCATCAGGCGGGCATCGTCGCGTTCCAGCATGTTGAGGTTCAGGTTGTCGCGCAGCGTGCCTGCAAACAGGCGCACGTCCTGCCCGAGGTATCCGATCAGGCGGCGCACATCGCGCGGCTCGATCTGGCCCAGATCGGTGCCATCCAGCAGGATCCGCCCCGACGAGGGTGCATAAAGCCCCGACAGCATCTTGAGGAAGGTCGACTTGCCCGACCCGTTGGTGCCAAGGATGGCCACCTTTTGCCCGGCGGCAATCTGGACGCCCGGCACATCAACAACGGTCGCGCCATCCTCTCCGTATTGAAAGCGCAGCTCGCGCAGCTCGAACCCGCCCTTGACGGCGTCGCGGCGCAGGTAGGTGCGGCCTTCGTCGTGATCCTGCGCGCTGTCGACAATCTGATCCAGCGCGGTCAGCGCCGATTTCACATTGCCCCAGCGCGCCATCACACCGGCCAGCTGCGTCAACGGGGCCAGAGTGCGGCTGGTCAGAATGCCCACGGCGATGATCGATCCGACGGTGAATTCGCCCGCAAAGACCAGGAACGTGCCCGCGATCACGGCGCCGACATAGGTCGCCTGCTGCACGCCCTGGCTCCAGAACGTCAGGGTCGAGCTGAGCTTGCGCTGGTCCGAGGATTTGAGCGCGGTCAGCGCGACCAGCTCGGTCCAGACGCGGGTGATGCGGTCTTCGGCGCGCTGCGTCTTGACCGTATCGAGGTCATAGATCGCCTCTTGCAGCAGGCGGCCCGATTTGATCGACGCGCCCTGCATCTCTTCGGTCAGGCGGATCATCTTGCGCTGCATCAGGAACGACGGCAGCACCATCAGGATGCCGCCCAGGATCAGCACCCAGACCACCGGCCCGGCAATCGAGGCGACCAGCAGCAGGAAGATAAAGATGAACGGGATGTCGGCGATCGTGCCGATCGTGGCGGCAGTAAAGAATTCGCGGATCGATGAGAATTCGCGCATCGTGCCAAACACCTGGCTGGGCGAGCGCCCGGCGATTTCGGACCGCATGCCCAGGATCCGTCCCATCAGCATC
Organism: Pseudaestuariivita sp.; assembly: GCA_020629995.1. GTDB lineage: Bacteria > Pseudomonadota > Alphaproteobacteria > Rhodobacterales > Rhodobacteraceae > Pseudaestuariivita. The sequence goes on from JAHDCH010000351.1 coordinate 2,678, forward strand.
TGCTGCAGCGACAGGTCGATCTGGCGGCCCACGTTGTCCATCAGGCGCGCGCGCGCGATCTTGAGCCCCGCCTCAAGCAACAAGGCAAGCCCCGCGCCCATCGCCAGAACCCACAGGGTTGCGATGCTTTGGTGCGGGATCACGCGGTCATAGAC
>JAHDCH010000352.1 GCA_020629995.1 Pseudaestuariivita sp.
GGCAAGCCTTGAGGAATGGAAAGACCGCCCCAGCCAGATCGAGGTGCCCCGCGCCAATCTGGTGGCCGAAGTGCGCGCCATGCTGGACCGCCAGGGCAATGGCTGACACCGCACTGACCGAAGCCATGCTGGCCCGGTTCGCCGAGGCGGGCGCGGCGCGCGTGGACGCGCCGATCCTTCTGGATGCCGAAACTCTGCTGGACCTCTATGGCGAAGACATCCGGGGCCGCGCCTATGTGACATCGGACGCGCTGCGGGGTGAACAGATGCTGCGCCCCGATTTCACCGTGCCGGTGGTCCAGCGCCACATGTCCCATGGGGCCGAGCCTGCGCGCTATGCCTATGCCGGCGCGGTGTTCCGCAAGCAGGAGCGCGACCCGGCCCGCCCCAACGAATACACGCAGGTGGGGTACGAGCTGTTCGCCCGTGACGACCCGGCGGCATCGGATGCCGAGGTCTTTGCCCTGTTTCACGCGGCGCTGGCGCATTTGCCGCTGCGCGCGGCGATGGGTGATATCGGCATCCTGACGGCGGCGGTTCAGGGCCTGCACACGACCGAACGCCGCCGCGCTGCGCTGATGCGGCATATCTGGCGCCCGCGCCGGTTTCGTGCCCTGATCGACCGGTTCGCCGGGCGCAGCGCTGTTCCCGCGCACCGGGTCGCGCTGGTTGCGGGCACGGTGGCGACCGAAGCGCCGCACACCGGCCTGCGCGCCCCTGCCGAGATCGCTGCGCGCATCGAGGCCTTGCGCGAAGATGCAGCCGAGCCGCCGCTGGCCGCGGGTCAGGTGGCGCTGCTGGACGCGCTGCTGGATGTGCGTGAAACGGCGGACAACGCCCTGTCGCAGCTGCGCGACATTGCCGTGGACCTGCCTGCGATCGGTGCGGCGGTGGACGGTCTGTCGGCGCGGCTGGATCAGGTCGCTTCGCGCGGGATCGCGCCGGAAACGCTCGATTTCGAAGCCAGCTATGGCCGCACATCGATGGAATATTACGACGGGTTCGTCTTTGGCTTTCACGCCGCCAAGCGCGCCGATTTGCCGCCCATCGCCACAGGCGGGCGTTATGATGCGCTGACGGCGCGGTTGGGGGCGGGGCAGGCGATCCCGGCGGTGGGCGGCGTGCTGCGCCCCGATCTGGCCGCTCAGCTGGAGGGGAAGGCATGATCAAGCTGGGCGTGCCGTCCAAGGGCCGGCTGATGGACAAGACGTTCGACTGGTTCGGCAAACGTGGCATTACCCTGTCGCGCAGCGGCTCTGAACGTGAATATTCCGGCGAGGTCAGCGGGATTGGCGGCGTATCGCTGGTCCTGCTCTCTGCCGGAGAGATCCCGCGCGAGCTTGCCGCGGGGCGCCTGCATCTGGGCGTCACCGGCACCGATCTGGTGCACGAAAAGCTGCCGCTGTGGACCGAACAGGTGGTTTCCCTGGCCGAGCTGGGCTTTGGCCATGCCGATCTGGTGCTGGCCGTACCTGCCTGCTGGATCGACGTTGAAACGCTCGATGATCTTGATGCGGCGGCTGCGGCCTTTCGCGCCCATCACGGCCAGAGACTGCGCGTTGCGACCAAGTATCACCGTCTTGTCCGCGAGTTCCTGCGCGATGCGGGGGTGGCAGATTACGCCATCGTCGACAGCCAGGGCGCGACCGAAGGCACCGTGGCCAACCTGACCGCCGAGATGATCGCCGACATCACCTCGACCGGTGAGACCTTGCGCGCCAACCACCTCAAGATTCTGCCTGATGGGCTGGTCCTCAAAAGCCAGGCGACACTGTGGAAAAGCCGCGTCGCCGGGATGGACGATGCGGATCGCGAGGTGCTCAGCCGGTTGCTGGCCCAGCTCGGCGCCGATTGAGGCCTAGCGCACGCCAATCTCGGCAAGGGCGGCGGACAGCTGCGCGGGCAGGGCCTCTTCGCGTTCGCGGCCCTGCGCCAGGTCAGCCGGAGCGTCTTCGGGTTTGAGATACCGCCAGCCTTGAAACGGACGCTTCAGCGCAGTTTCGGTGCGGATCACCTTTGGGTCGATCATCATGGCGCAGCGGCGGATGCCATCGCTGCCGAACACTTCTTCGAACCCCAAAAGCCGCGTGCGCGCCTGCACCACGCCCTTGATCACCCAATAGATCGACCCGCCGTCCAGCAGCTCGGCCTCGCGCTTGGGCCACATGCGGGTGATGTGGCACGGCTGGCCATCCACCTGCCGGCACGCACGGCTGTTGTACCAGGCCTGCAGGCTGTCCACGCTTTCGGACCCGACGCTCAGCTTGATGAGGTGCAACTTACCCACAGATTCCTCCACAACCACCGCTAGATAGTGTATACATGCCCACAGCCGCCGCAACCTCTGGTGTTAAAACGTCGCAGTGGAGGGTGTCGGCCCCATTCGATATAGTGCATGCCTCACCACGGGGAATCGCCGCCATGACAGCTTTTGCCGCGCCCATCGCCGAGCAGATTTGGGACATGAAATACCGCCTCAAAGAGGCAGATGGCACGCCCATCGACCAATCGGTCGAGGATACGTGGCGCCGGATTGCCAAAGCGCTCGCGTCGGTCGAATCCGATCCGTCGGCCTGGGAAAGCACGTTTTACGATGCGCTGAGCGGTTTCAAATACCTGCCCGCGGGCCGGATTACGGCGGGTGCGGGCACGGGCCGCAAGGTGACGCTGTTCAACTGCTTTGTGATGGGCACGATCCCCGACACGATGGAAGGCATCTTTGACGGGTTGAAAGAGGCTGCGCTGACCATGCAGCAGGGCGGCGGGATCGGCTATGATTTCTCGACCATCCGCCCCAAGGGCGCCGAGGTCGCGGGCGTGGCCGCGGATG
>JAHDCH010000022.1:0-2204 GCA_020629995.1 Pseudaestuariivita sp.
GGGGCGGAGTGCAATGCGTGGAGGCCGGAGGGCCGCCGGCGGGCACGGGCTGTGGCGGGTACGTCGTGGGGCAGACGGTGAAGCTGCTGAAGCAGCACCACATGCTGGAAGATACCGACGTGGTGATCTTTGACGTGCTGGGTGACGTGGTGTGCGGAGGCTTTGCTGCGCCGTTGCAGCACGCCGACCGGGCGGTGATCGTGACCGCCAATGACTTTGACAGCATCTATGCGATGAACCGGATCATCGCCGCCGTGCAGGCCAAGAGCGCCAACTACAAGGTGCGGCTGGCGGGATGCGTGGCGAACCGGTCCAAGGCAACCGACGAGGTGGACAAGTACTGCGACACGGTTGGTTTCAACCGGATCGCGCACATGCCCGATTTCGACGCGATCCGCCGGAGCCGTCTGAAGAAGAAGACGCTGTTCGAGATGCCGGACGAGGATGACATCATCCTGGCACGGGCCGAGTACATCAAGCTGGCCGAGACGCTGTGGAACGGGACCGAGCCATTGGCCCCCGCGCCGCTGCCGGATCGCGAGATCTTTGAGCTGCTGGGGTTTGATTGATGTCTGATCGCGCACGCCAAGGCATGACCGGGCTGACCCGGGACCTGGCCGACCTGCCAAATGAGCGGTCGGGCTATACCCGCACGCGTGCGCGGGTCGAGGAATATTTCGACCGGACCGCCACCCGCACCTGGGAGCGTCTGACCTCGGACGAGCCGGTGTCGAAAATCCGCGAGACCGTGCGCGCAGGACGCGAAGAGATGCGGCAGCTGATGCTGACGCGGCTGCCGCTGGACCTGACCGGCCAGCGCGTGCTGGACGCGGGGTGCGGCCCCGGAGTGATGAGCATCGAATTGGCCCGCAGAGGGGCCGAGGTGGTGGGCGTGGATATTTCGCCATCGCTGATCGACATCGCGCGCGCGCGGTTGCCCAAGATGTACCGCCACAAGGTGCGGTTCGAAGCGGGTGACATGCTGAGCGCCAATCACGGCTATTTCGACCACGTCGTCGCGATGGACAGCCTGATCTACTACAAGGCCGAAGACATCGGGCGCGCCTTGCATGATCTGGAGTTCCGCACGTCAGGCTCGATCGTGTTCACCGTGGCACCGCGCACACCGGCGCTGATGCTGATGTGGCGCGCAGGCCAGCTGTTCCCCAAGAAGGACCGCTCGCCCACGATGATCCCGCATTCGCTCGATGGGCTGGCCAAGGCCTGTGCCGGGGCGGGGGTGCGCCGTTTGCTGCGCCCGGTCAGCCGGGTGCATCGCGGTTTCTATATTTCCCAGGCGATGGAGCTGAAGGCATGAGCGGCAAGGGGCCTCATCCTCTGACGCGCCTGACAATGCGCGCGCTGCCGTTTGCGGATGCCGCAAGCGAGGGGCTGCCGCTGGGCCAGCTGCTCCGTCTGTCGCTGTTTCAGGTGTCGGTCGGCATGGCGAGCGTCATGCTGCTGGGCACGTTGAACCGGGTGATGATCGTCGAGCTGAGCGTGCCGGCCATGATCGTGGCATTCATGATCGCGCTGCCGGTGCTGATTGCACCGTTCCGGGCGCTGCTGGGCTTCAGGTCGGACACCTATCGCAGCGCGATTGGCTGGAAGCGGGTACCGTACCTGTGGTTTGGCTCGCTGTGGCAGATGGGGGGGCTGGCGGTGATGCCGTTTGCCCTGATCGTGCTGGGTGGGGATCAGACACTGGGGCCCGATTGGGCCGGTGAAGCGCTGGCAGCGGCGGCGTTTTTGATGACGGGCCTTGGCCTGCACATGACGCAGACGGCAGGGTTGGCGCTGGCCGCGGACCGGGCGGATGACGAAACACGGCCAAGGGTCGTGGCGCTGCTGTACGTGATGTTCCTGGTGGGCATGGGCGTATCAGCGGTGGTGATCGGCGCGCTGCTGGCGGACTTCAGTCAGGAAAAGCTGGTGCGCGTGGTGCAGGGGGCGGCCCTGTTCGGGATCATCCTCAACCTGATTGCCTTGTGGAAGCAGGAAAAGGTCCGCCCGATGTCCAAGGCCGAACGGGCCGAGCCGCGCCCGCGCTTTGCCGATGCCTGGGCCGATTACACCAGCGGAGGCACCGCCGGGCGGCTGCTGGCCGTGGTGTTCATCGGAACGATGGCCTTCAACATGCAGGACGTGCTGCTGGAACCTTATGGCGGCGAGGTGCTGGGCCTTGCCGTGGGGCAGACGACGCT